>DUPD01000012.1 GCA_012838505.1 Bacilli bacterium
ATGGTGAGTACTTTGAAACGCAAGCTGATTTGGATTTAGGATTATTTGATTATGTCAATTGGTACAATAACGTTCGTATCCATGGGTCGCTAGGTTATCTGACTCCAAAGGCATACAAGGAGCAAATGAAATTGGGATCAACATCTTTTTTCAACATCTCTACTGCAACTTTTCTCACACCTATCTCTTTTCCAATCTCCTTCCCTTTCTCTTCATAAGAAATTGGAATCTCAAAGATTTGATCTGCTTCTGGCAATTTGCTTACTTCGTCCATCAATTGTTCCTCCTCTTGTTCGGTTAGTTTTAAATAAGATTCGAAAAAACCGTAAATTAAGCGTTGTCTGGCTGGGTCGAGCTCCATTCGAGTAATCATTCGTAAAAATTCCTTTTTAACTTCAATCCGTTCTTCTTTTTGATAGCCCATTTCGCTAAGTAGTGCTGCTGCGACGGGGTTGTCTGAGCGGATATAGTCGCGCCAATTCATTTTTCGTAAATGTAATGCATATTACTTGCGCAACCCTTTAAAAATTATTTAATTATAATGAGGAAACAGTTTTATCTACATTGATTGATTTTATAATAAATTAATATGATTTATGTTGACAGTACAGATTATCTGCCAGGATTATTTGATAATTTGTCTTCCCATTTGTAATTAATTTATCAGCTTCGATTTGTAAGTTTGCAAATTGAGGCTGTTTTTTGGTGTTCATGCAAATTTGATGTTTATTTTGTGTTAAACTATTTTTAAGAATGTTCATCCTAAAATTAATTTAAAAACATGCTCTCACTTGGCGTGACTTGCAATTTTATCATGACCGCCAGATTCTCGTAGGTGAATTTTTAACGAATAATGATTAAATAGATGTGAAAGGGTGATGGGTAATGCAAATAGCATTGACTGGGAAATTAGCGAAGGCGATGGGGGTTGAGTTAGAGCCTGTTAATGACGAGCAAAATCCACTGTTTACTTGGACGGCAAATTGGACGACAGTCTGGGATAATCGGAGGGCGGAGGATTTGCTTGTTTTGGTGAATCATGCGACTCGGTTTACTGTGGCGGTTTATCAGGTTAAACGAAAAGATCTGAAGGGTATGCCGGAAATGATCAAACGGGCGATTGCTAATACGTTGTTGTATATGAACATAAACCCTGAGATAGTCGAGGAATATATGGCTTTGTGTGGTGATGTGACGTTTACTCGCAATAGTAATCGAAAGGCAGCTGCATGGGTAACAAGAGCGGGGTTGGATACTTCAGTGTATATTGGCGATGAGTATAATGGGGTTGAAAAGATGTTCCGTGATACGGTTGGTGCGTCAAATAATTATCTTATTGTCAACTTTTCAGGTAAGTCTGGTGATGGATTTTATCCTTATCAGAAAATGATTAGTGCTTTAACTGAATTGACTGGAAAGCAGGCTTATAAATATCGTGCTTTTGAATTAATGGTTACGCTTGATTTAGATGTGTATCAAGCAGAGCGAAGAATCATTGTGCCTGCTGATTTAGAATTTACGAGGCTGCATGAGGTGTTGCAGTCTGTGTTTGGTTGGAGGAATTACCACTTATATGATTTTACTTTTTTTGATGAGAAAAGTGAGCGAACAACGGTCTTAACGGAGCCGCTTGATGAGTATTGGCCTGGTGATGAAGAGATTGTTTTAATCGAGGGTCGTGTTTTAGCTGACTTTATGCCAGAGCATGGGACGATGGTTTATACGTATGATTTGGGGGATAACTGGGAGCATGAGATTGAGCTTTTGCGTGTGATCGAAAATTACGATCAGGAATCACCTTATTTGCTTGAAGCGAGTGGTCAAACGCCGCCTGAAGATGTTGGTGGTGTTGGAGGATTTGTGGCGTTCCGTGAGATTATGCTGAATCCTGATCATCCTGACTATGAAAGAATGAAAGAATGGGCAAGGTTTTGGTCACCTGAGCTGCAGGATTGGGAAATGCGTTCTAGGGCCATTCGTGTATGATGGGGTAATTCAGGTTAAAGGTAGCGATTCAATGGATGATTTCATCTGAAAGTGTAGTAAAGTAATCGAAAATGAGATTCGTTGCGGTTAAATAAAAACAGACTCAATCTGGGTTATTGTTAATCTAAGTAATTAAGGAATAGGTGTGTTTAGTCAATGATGAGAAGAGTAATTTCATGGTTACTGGTCATTTTGTGGATGGGATTAATTTTTTATCTATCCCACCAGCCTGCTGTCGAATCAGCTAATTTAAGTTCGGGGATTATGGAAAGAATTCTTGTCTTGATTGACAGGGTAATAGTGGGTCTGAGAATTGATCCAGATCATTTTCATTTTATCATTCGAAAGAGCGCTCATTTTATTGCTTATTATATTCTAGGTATATTAGTTATCAATGCTTTAAAAACTAGTAGAATGATGAGTCTAAGGAGCATTTTTATTGGCTTGGCGATCTGTGTTCTATTTGCGATATCAGATGAAGTCCATCAACTATTTGTTCCTGGAAGAGCTGGGCAAGTGATGGATGTCGTGATTGATTCGACAGGTGCGATTGCGGGGATAAGTGGATATTTAGGGTTGGAAAAGTTGTTGAGAGATTGAGTGTTTCGATTGAAAAAAGCCTCTGTTTGTTACCAGCTGATCCTGAATGAGTAGATCCTAAGCCAACAGATCCAGATTCAACTGCGATTGATAAAACAGGAACTGGTGGTTTAGGTACGCTTCCTGCCACTGCTACAAATCAGTTTAGTATAATGTTAATTGGCTTGGCGCTATTAGTCGTTGAAGCCATTACCGCAGTTATCGTACGTAAAAAAACGAGAAAATCTGAATAACCTGAAATAGAGATTGGTTCTATGTTTCATCCCTTATATGTGAAAATGAGTCACTGGAATGTTGAATTCCGGAGGCTCGTTTTTTTATTTTTTTTATAAATAAGCTATACAAATAAAAAAAAGTGATGTATAATAAAAATAAGAACAAATGTTCTATAGAGGGGAATTCTATCTATTTAATAGTTGAAAGACAGTTACAATATAAATTGAAAATAATAAAGGTGAGATGGAGGAAGGCAAATGGCGATCTTTAAGCAGTTGAACAATTTCTTTTTTGGTAGTGATTCAATATCTATAAGTGATTTCATTTGGTTTTATTTCGCAAATTCAGCATTTCTGATCATTGGCTTAATTTATCTCGTTTTGAGTATAACTTTTTAATTGGAAAGTGATTATTAGTATAAAAATAATCAGACATTGTATGAATGTTTTGTGGAGTTTAAATACAGCTATCATATGTATTATTTTGAAGTTACTTTTGTGTAGAGTATAATGAATATACATCTAATACAATTTATGAAGGAATGATACATATGACATTGAAATATATAGACGTAGTAGATAGAACGTTAAGTTATGGTGATCAATTACTTGTTGAAGAGGCGATTAGGCGCGGGGTGGCTATCGAGATTTTAGCTGATGGCGATTTTAAAATGTCGCACCCGAGCAAGAGTTATATAATCCATGACGGGATCGTGACTCATTCATATAATACGGAGTTGGCTAGGATAACGATGGATATGAAAGAAGTGACGAGCAGGTTACTTAAGAGCAATGGTTTTAATGCGCCTGAAAATACTGTTTTCCCAAAAACAGATATCGATCGAGCTTGGAAATGGGCGGAACCAATTTTGCCCGTTGTATTGAAGCCGTACGACGGTAAGATGGGTGAGTTGGTTTTTGTTAATATTGACACGTATGATGAATTTAAATCGTGTTTTGAAAAGATTGCAGCAGAAAATGATGAAGTTTTGGTTGAGAAGTTTTTAGAAGGTAAAGAATTTCGTTTTACTTTTGTCAATGGAGAAATTGTTGGTATTGTTAATCGCGTCCCAGCGAATGTGGTTGGTGATGGCGAACATACTATAAAAGAATTGATTGAATTGAAGAATGCGGAGCGTAAGCGAATTGCTAATCCGATTCATAAATTTTTGGAGATGAATGAGGAAACTGAGCGGGTACTTAAAAAGCATGGTTATACTTATGAATCCGTTCCAGCTAAAGAGACGATCGTTAATTTACGGGATAATTCGAATATCTCAACGGGTGGTGATGCGATTGATGTCACTGCTGAGATAAGCGTAGATACGATCGAGTATATTAGACAAGCGATGCTTTCGATTCCTGGTGTGAAAGCAGCGGGTGTAGATGTGTTGATTAATGGTGATGATGTAAGCATCATTGAAGTGAACTTGGATCCGATGATCACACTCCACCATTTCCCATGGGTTGGAGAAGAGATTGATGTGGCGGGTAAGGTCATTGATGGGATGTTTCCGGAGACAGTGAAGTAGATTTAAGTATTTGGTTATTGTAACTGCTGTTATCGTATAAATTACGCAACCCAGATTTGTGGATTACCACAAGTCTGGGTTGTTTTTATAGAAAAAGGGGTATCTATAACATAAATAAGTCGTTGTTTGTGTAGGGGAGAGGATTAGGTTATGCTGGCTTTGATTATTATAAGCATTATTATTTTAATGACGATGGGCCATTTGCTAGTGAGGGTTGACCACGTAGAAAAGTCAGATGTGATTATCGTGTTGAGTGGGTTTGATGGTAGATTAGAGCATGGGATTAATCTGTTTAAAGAGGGTTATGGGGATTATTTGATGCTATCAAATTCAGATGATTTTGATGAAGAGGTTTTACAATAATAAGTCTAAGGATTTATACTATGTTGGGCAGGCTAGGCAAGTACTTAGTCGGGTGAACAGTCATTTTACTGGTCGCGGTAATGGTGATGTTTATGCGGACTATAAGTATGGTGATCAGTGGACGATTAAGATGATTGCATTTGAGAAAAGTGGGTTTAAGTCGTTAAATGAGCTTGAGTGGCATGCGATTGATACATTTGATGCTTATCAGAAGGGCTATAATAAAACAAGGGGGAACAGGTGAGTGTTTTACTTTTGACCATTCATCAAAATAGTGTAATGAAACAGGGGAAGCCAGTTTTAACTGAGCTCCCCTAAATAAATATCCTCACTTATTATTCCTTTTATTAAAGACTAATTTACTCAAGTAAAGTATGGGATCATCCTCAGTCATACTACTGTCTACATATGATGGTTTTTCTCGTAACAGTGCTGATAGTTGGAGTAGGGATGATGTGAGTTTTTCGCGTTTAGTTTCGCTGATGCTGAATTCGACTCCGTATTCGAAAATATTTTTTTTGATTTCTCTGCTCCAAACGATTCTTCCTGCTAGGTTATAGTGTTCGCCGAGTAGTTGCAGGTCAAATCCGTAGACGATATCCTTATTTGTTGGGAGGATCAGGTAACTAGCAAATTTGATGCCACCTGGCCCGATGTTCTGAATTAAGATTTTCGTGTTTCGTTCTAGGCTTATTTCTTTTTCTTGGATTGAGAGTATTTTCATTCCAGCAAGTAATGAGCTTGGTAATGTCAGGCGGAAGCATTTTCGTCGATCTAAGCGTCTTACTTCATTGTCATTGCTCGGTGTGGCGTACTTCATTTGAAACCATTTTAACATTTCTTGACTGGAAATAGAGGGGCTGAAGTAATAGCCTTGGATTTCATCGGCTCCCATTTTTCGAATCATGTCAAATTGTTTACGTCGTTCGACGCCTTCAACGACTGTTTTCACTTGTAGGCGACTGCAAAGGTCGAGTAGTGATTTTATGATAATTTGTTGTTTTTTGTTATTTTCTAAGTCATCAATTGCTTGCCGGTCAATTTTAACAGTATTAAAGTTGTAGTGGACAAGGTCATAAATGGATGAAAAGCCATCTCCCATGTCATCTAGAGCTAAGCGCGTACCAAGACTTTGGATCTTTTTGATTGTATTTACCAGAATTTCATCGTATTTAAGTTTTGTTTCTTCGGTTATTTCGATTTCTAATTGTTCAGGATCAACTTTATGTCTATTTAATGTCTTCTTAATATTATCATATAAGTGTGGTATTAAGAAGTTCTCTGGCGCTAAATTTATCGCCACTTTTGGATTTGGTACACCAGCGTCTTCCCATATTCTTAGTTGCTTGATTGCTTTGCCGATCACGAACGTGGTGATGTTTTCGCCTAAGCCTAGGTCTTGTGCCAGTGGGATGAATTCATTAGGTGGGACGTTCCCCCAAATTGGATGTTTCCAGCGCAATAGTGCTTCAGCTCCGGTCACTTCTAATGTCTTCACATTAATTTGTGGTTGGTATTCTAAATAAAATTCGGCGTTTTGAATGCTTTGAAATAAGTCAGCTGTGAGTTGGGATTGTCTCAATAGATCAATGCTATTGTCTTGAATGTAGAAGCCTATCCTTCCAGGCCCCAACTCGACAGCATTAATTGTTGCAATTGTCGTGTGCTTGATTAAATCAACAACATTCTCACCATCATTTGGATATATTCCAATCCCGACATTTGCGGTTAAGTGAACTTTTTGTTGATTAATTGTCATTGATTCTTGGACGACTTCAATCAATTGTTTAGCAATTTCATGGATATTTTCACTTTTTTGAATGATCGCGTACCATCCGTCAGTATATGAGTGGAACAGAAAGCCTTTATCGAACATAAATTGATTGAGTCTTCTTGACGTTTCGAGTAAGATTTGCTCTGCTACCTCATGGCCAAGTGTCGTTAAAATATTAGCGTATGTCGGAATAATAACTTTGAATAGTGTGAATTTACGTTTCTTTTGTTTGTTTTCATCGATTATTTTTTGCAAAAACTTTCTTCCGTAGATGAGGTTAGGTAAGTTTGTGTACTCGTCTTGATGATTCGGAATTTTATTGTTTTCCGGGTTGCCGATTTCTCTTCTTTCGCTAACGAATCCAGCAGCAAACTCTAAGTCATTCTGTTCGTCTTCAATTGCAACGATTGTCGTATCAAACCAGATTGAGTCACCATTTGGTAGACCAATAAAATAGGAGTGGAAAAATTCTGTTTTCTCTTTAAGTGTTTCTTGCAGATCTTTTAAATCATGTGAAGAAGTTTTTTCAATTAGGCGGTAGATTTCTCTTTTCGTGATCTTTTTATTTGTGATCAATTTAAGTTGATCCATTAATTTATTCGAGATAAAGATGAAGTCTTCATTCCTCATATCCCAAAGCCAGACAGATAAATGAGCTTTGTTAATAAACTGAGTAAGTGAGTTCAATTTGAGTGAATTGGATTTATCTAAACTAAGCATATTAAATGCCTCCTTGGAAAGAAAAAGGTATTATAACGCTTTCATTTATGGTCTGTTTAAATTTTCAAGGAATACAATCGATACTTTTGCTCCGATGTCCTCCTTAATAGACTTTTATGTATGTCATTTAACTCTAGATTACCATAATTGTTGTCATGATGGTAGAAATACTGTATATACATTGTCAAGATTGCATTAAATTCATTTAAAATTCGAATTGTGAGAATTTTATATGAACGCCAAGCCTTTTTACATTGACTATTTGGAAGTGATTTAAAATCTAAAGTATCTGTGATAAAGCGATCTCAGACAAATAATTTCAAAAGATAGGTGTTTATATGTCAAAACGAAAAAAACATAAAGATCAAGAAAAAGAAGCAAGTTTGTGGGAAGAAAGTGATGAGACATTTGTTTATATTGCTGGTTACACTTCAGGAGGTGTCCCTTACGGTGTTACCTGGGAAGAATGGGATGAATTATATGATGAAGGTTATCCTGGGGGAAATATCCATCATAAAGATACAAATAGACTAGCTATTGCTGATAAAGATCTTCCGTTTTAATGATAATCTTTGTTTATGTATAAAAATGGAAGTTGAAAGAGTTTAAATGATTAGAGAAGGAATTGTTGATTTTGTTTTCAAGGAGGTCATTTTTATAAAGAAGCTGGGCTTTGTTGTCGTGGTGTTTGTGTTGTTTTTACTTGTATTTCAATCGACGTATTTTAGAGAAATGTATTATAGGGGAAAAATTGAGCGTGCGGAAACGGTGGATGTTGAAATGGGTGCTGATCTGAATGCGACTCTGTCTGACGAGCAGCTATCGGTCATTCAAGAGCTGCTGATCGATACAGACTGGAAGAAAACCAAAGAGGATCTTTCTACAACAGAGTATATGTTGTTTGATGATAATTTGTTGGTTGGTATTTTGGATGTGAGAGATGGAGAGTTGACGATTGGGATTGGGCGCTATCAATTTTTACTTGAGGATGTTGAGGTTGATATTTATTCTGTTATAGCGGTAATTAAATAGTAGATTATCATTTGTTAAGCTCATTAAATAGTTACGGTTCGTTTGTTCACGACGCTTTAAGTCGCCATCACGAACGATCACGTTTTTACCCTTTAAAACTTTCATTTATCGTGTCCTCCCTATATAAGTGTATACGCTTACAACAATTATGAGCAAAGTTGGAGTGGAAATCAACCGGTGGAAAGATAGGTTTAGTGGGGGTGAGAAATGAATGAACTAAAGATGCTTCTATTTACAGTTTTCATCCATTATACGCGCGAACGCGCATAAATTCAGGATTTCGCGCATAAATCGAAAAAATCGCGCATAAATTCAGGATTTCGCGCATAAATCGGAAAATTCGCGCATAAATTCAGAATTTCGCGCATAAACAGATAAAGCGATAAACACGGATCGTCACGTATTAATCGCTTTGATTGATTTAAACTTAATAGATTTCTAAAAATTCATCGATGTCGATCATCTCATATTCAATCGTCAGTTGGTCTGGTGCGATTACTTGATAGCCACTGTTTTGATAGGCTAGTAACATGCGGTCTTCAAAATCGTTTGGTAATTCGAAAGTAGAGTCGATATCTAATAAGATTTCCATTACGTAGGTGTTTGTATCAAAATCAGCCGCTAAGATGTTTTGGGCATACAACATCGGTACTGCTTTTTGAACAAAGTAGATGAATTGTCCTCTTGTTTGATAGATATCATCTTCGTTTATTTCATCGAGCGGATAGGCTTGGATTTGGTGCCAGATAAAATCATCTGCTGGCATAATTTCGATTTCGATGTCTTCAAATACTTCCTTTGGGTCAGCGGTTTCGTCGGCGACTGTATTTTCTCGGACATCTTGGTTTAATAATTTATTATATTCTTCCTCTGATATGTAACTGACAGTACCGTCGATATCTTGAAGGATGATGTGGCCTTCTGGTAATTCGCCTAGTTCTTCGATTTGCTCTTCATATGTAGCGGTGTTTTTTGCGACTGGTGATTCCTCTGCTATATACTCGATTTCTTTTTTAGCTAGCATCTCATGCTTAATATTTTGCTGTGCTTCGCCTGCATCGAGTGTCTGGTCGTCTCTATTTAATGCTGTCAGAACGATGGCGGCAATAACAGCGATAAATACGATTATTCCAGTAACTATTAATACGCCTCGCTTTTTTGTCTGTTGATTGGTGTTCATAAACTCTCCCCTTAAGTGTGCTTTATCTTGTTATATTATAGCAGATTTTCTCTTGAAATAGAGGTTTAGTCTATAAGTGATCGTAATAAAAAAAGGAACTGGCGCTGACCAGTTCCTGCATTAATCAGTTTAATTTAATTGTTTTGGGTTCTTCAGTTCTTTCGCAAATTGTTCTTTGACCATTTTGGCGATGTCTTGATGGGTGAGTTCGTTTAGATCATCGACTTCACTGAGTTTTTCACATACTTTAATATAGGCGAAGGCGAGTGCTGTCGTTAGTGATGATGCGACGGTTCCGCTGATCAGGCCGCCTGTGATGGTGCCAACGCCTGGGATTAACTTGAGAATGTTGCTGACGAGTGATTTACCGATCAGTGTCGCGGTTCCGGTTCCTGCTATCGCCGAGATGATCGTTTGGATCAGGGCTCTGGAGTTTGGGAAGCCGAATATATTTGTGATTTTTGCGATCAGTGTCATTTGCATTCCTGATAGCACGATCGCGTCTGAAAATGGGATTGGTGTGAAACCGACGCCGAATGAGCTGGCGATAAACCCCATTGACCACTTTTTTGCTTCGTTCGCCTTGAGTGTGATATCAGATTTTTGGGCGTTGACGAATGCTTTTCTAGTAGCTTCTGGTAGCACGTCAAATGTGAGCTGGACGAGTGTGTTTAGCCCATATGCTGGTACTTCAAAATTGCCGATGATTTGTTTGGGTTCAGCTAAGAGTTTGACGATGTTGACAACGGGTAAGTTGAGATTGTCTAAGTATTTTGAAAAGCTTTCGTCGTCGCTAATTGATTGTGTTAGGACAAGGATGACGGGCATTTTCTTGGAAAATAGTTTGATCCATTCGATTTCTTCTTTTTCAATTCTGCCTGATTCATAGGAAATACAGTACCACATCAGGTGGATGTGGTCGCTGACGTCATTGCTTCTTGAGCGATTTTCGATTTCGGCTAATATTTCTGAGCGGATCTCTTCTCTAGCGATATCTTCAAGTTCAAGTCCTTTTGTATCAAAAAGATTTACCGGCACGGAGGCCTTCTCGATTTTTTTAAGGTGTTTTGTAATCGGTTGTCCTGTACCTGTTTCGGCAAGTTTTTCTCTGAAAATGGCATTTATCAGTGTGCTTTTTCCAACGCCTGTTTTTCCAGCAATCATTATATTTGGTTTGATCATCTGATTAAAATCAGATTCCAATTCTTCAATTAAATTTTCAAGTGAGAAATCTTTTTTCTTTTTTATATCCATGGTGTAGTCTCCGATCTATTGTGATGAGTGTCTCTATTAGTTGAGTTTACCACTTTTAGTTTGTTATTAAACTTAACGAAAGTATAATGACGGTCATTATATAGATTAAAGGATCTATGCAAGGTATTAGGTTATCGAGGAGTGATCGTGAAATAGTGTTTGGTATGTTTAGTGCACAAAAGTAAAATTAAAAAAGTAGTGTTTATTATAAATTTAACAGGAACTACAGCAATGATTAACGAAAGATTACGGTAGTTCCTGTATTTTAGTTGAGACGTTCGGATTCTTGTGACAAATCGCATATAACATAACTAATTCTTAATTATTCATCGTTTATTGAAAAAAAGTAGTGATGATTAAATTAATTCCTTTTTTTACATGTTTGCACTCGCTTAAAAAGTTAGCTGCGGCCATCCCCCGCGGAACGCGAAGTATTTTCAGATGCAATGTTTTTGTAATTTTTTAACATCGTGAATCTCTAGGTTTGTAACTTCAGCAATAAAGTTTAAATCAATATTTTTTTTCAACATGTTAAGAGCAACTTTTCTATAGCCAATTTCTTCGCCTATTTCTTTTCCTTTCTCTTCATAATAAATTGCTATTTCAATTATCTTCTCATCTTCTAGCAATTTATTGGGCTCATTCATAAGAAAGTCATTCCTTTCTATTTGTTCTATAATTTAATGTAGTTATTTCAGTCTACAAATCTTCTTAATTCTAAAGTCATCCTTTATTTATTCGTTATTTTTTTTATGACTTCAATATCTAGATGAGTGACTTCAGATATAATATCTAAATCAATTTCTCTATTTAACATTGCAATTACAATTTCCTTTGTTACAATCTTTCTCTCCGTAACCTTTCCTTGTTCAAAGCCAATTTCTATACCAATAGCTTTTCCTATTTCCATTCCAATTTCTATACCAATATCTTTGCCAATCTTTTTTCCGATCTTTTTCCCTTTCTCTTCATAAGATATTGGCAATTGTAAAACCATCTCAGCTTCCGATAAAATATTAAATTCTTCCATAAAAATTATCCTTAATTCTTATTTAAATAAATATTAGATACGAAAACCAATAGTTGCTAATGAGTATGATAATTTAGTTGTTAGTTTAAGAGAAGGTAATTGAATTAATCAGCCAGATTAGCAATCGACTTTTTTAAATAACCCTTTTTTTATTGTGTCTATGTCAGTTCTTGCTTTAATTTCTTAAGTTCCTCAATATCTAGGTGTGTAAATTCTGCAATTAGATTCAGATCCAGTTCTTTTTTGAGCATTTCAATCGCCACTTCTTGTTTGCCGATTTCTTTCCCCTTTTCCTCGTATGAAACGGTCAGTTCAAAAATCTTGTCTGCTTCTGGCAATTTGTCTACTTCGTTCATTAATTGTTCCTCCTCTTCAGCTGTTAGCTTTAAATAAGATTCAAAAAATCCGTATAGTAATTTTTGTTTGGCGGGGTTTAGTTGCATTCGGGTAATCATTCGTAAAAATTCCTTTTTAACTTCGATTCGTTCTTCATTCTTATAGCCCATCTCACTTAGTAATGCCGCTGCGATTGGATTGTCTGAGTGAATATAGTCACGCCAGTTTTGTTTTCGTAGGTGTAAAGTTAAATAATTAAATGTGAGTACGTGGAAAAAATCAAAGTCGATTGTGTATTGGTCCTCGTTAAAGTCAGGTTGCCGGTAGCTTTGGGGTTCGATATGCACAATAATAACAACGTCGGAATTTTTTAGCTTTGTTTCAATCACAAGATCGAGCCTTCTTGTATCACCATCTAACATATTCGTATAGACTTCTTCAGACAACGGTTTGATTTTGCGAAAGTCGATTTCTTTGTGAATGTCAGGAAAGAAAACTTCGAGAAATTCTTCAAAGAAAGTGCCGATTAACTCTTTGTACAGTTGATCATGTTTTGTGTGGGTCGATTCTTGGGGTTTTTCTTTGATGAGTAGTGGCGTGGTTGCCATTTGATCACATCCTTGTAGGTTATGATGTGAGGTCTGGTTGAGGGGTCTAGCTATAATATAGCATGGTTTTTCGGCAGTGGCAATCGATAAAGTATCTATGAAAATCGTGAGTTCATTTAATGTTTCATTGACTAATAAGTAGGATTAGTTGTGCTAGTCTTAACGGTGTTAATATGTTAAAATATAGTTCATTAGCTAGAGATAGGCTACCATTTTGTAGTGTTACTGAATGTTCATCAACGTTTGTTGGGTGAATTTTTCACAAAAAAAAATGAAAGTGAAGGTGTACATATGAAAATTGCAGTTGCGGGGACGGGTTATGTTGGTTTGTCGAATGCGGTTTTGCTTGCGCAGAATCATCAGGTGTTTGCGCTTGATGTGATTGCGGAGAAGGTTGAGTTGATTAATCAGCGGGTTTCGCCGATTGGTGATGCTGAGATTGAGCGTTTCTTTGCGGAGAAGGAGTTGGATTTGACGGCGACGTTGAGTCCGGAAGAGGCGTATCGGGGTGCGGAGTTTGTTGTGATTTCGACGCCGACGAATTATGATGAAGAGAAGCATTTTTTTGATACGAGTTCTGTTGAAGCGGTGATTGAGGATGTCCTTGAAATTAATCCGGGGGGCGACGATGATTATTAAGTCGACGGTTCCTGTTGGTTATACGTTGGAGATTCGCGAGAAGTATGGTGTTGATAATATTATTTTTTCTCCGGAGTTTTTGCGTGAGGGTCAGGCGCTTTATGATAATCTTTATCCGTCAAGGGTGATTTTGGGTGAGGATTCAGAGCGTGCACGCCAGTTTGCTGATCTGCTTGTTGAGGGTGCGGAGAAAGAGGATATTGATGTGTTGTTCACGGATTCGACTGAGGCGGAAGCGATTAAGTTGTTTGCGAATACGTATCTTGGTTTACGTGTGGCGTTCTTTAATGAGTTGGATACTTATGCGGAAGTACGTGGGTTAAATACGAAGCAGATTATTGAGGGTGTCGGTTTGGATCCGCGGATTGGTTCGCATTATAATAATCCGTCGTTTGGTTATGGTGGGTATTGCTTGCCGAAGGATACGAAGCAGTTGCTGGCAAATTACGAGGATGTGCCAAACAATATTATTCGTGCGATTGTTGATTCGAATAGTACGCGGAAGGATCATATTGCTGATCAGATTTTAGCTCGGGAGCCTAAGGTTGTCGGTATTTATCGTTTGACGATGAAGACGGGTTCGGATAATTTTAGAGCGTCGGCGATTCAGGGTGTGATGAAGCGGATTAAGGGCAAAGGTGTCGAGGTTGTTGTTTATGAGCCTGTCCTTGAGGAAGATGATTTTTACAATTCGCGTGTGGTGAAGGACCTTGATGAGTTTAAGCAGGTTGCAGATGTGATCGTTGCGAATCGTTTAACTGATGAGATTAAAGACGTGAAAGAAAAAGTTTATACGCGGGATTTATTTAGTCGAGATTAATTTGAAGAGTTAGGGCACCTTGTCGGTAGTGTGATGGGGTGCTTTTTTGTGTTGGTAAGGCTGTGGTGGTTTTCAGTTTGGAGATTTGGTGTTAATCGTTAGATATCCGTCTTTGAATCTGGTTGATCTCTAATGAATAGGTGCTAATCTTAAGAAATCCGTTTTTGAATCAGGTTGATTTCTAACGAATAGGAGCTAATCGTCAGAAATCCGTTTTTGAATCTGGTTGATCTCTAACGAATAGGAGCTAATCATCAGAAATCCGTCTTTGAATCAGGTTGATTTCTAACGAATAGGAGCTAATCGTCAGAAATCTGTCTTTGAATCAGGTTGATTTCTAACGAATAGGAGCTAATCGTCAGAAATCCGTCTTTGAATCAGGTTGATTTCTAACGAATAGGAGCTAATCGTCAGAAATCTGTCTTTGAATCAGGTTGATTTCTAACGAATAGGAGCTAATCGTCAGAAATCCGTCTTTGAATCTGGTTGATCTCTAATGAATAGGTGCTAATCGTGTCCTCACTCGTGTGAAAGTCTATAAACAAGTAACGGTTAGGTGATTGGACATATTGGGATTGAGTAGGGAGAGGAATTAGTGTCTATTTTTTGATTGTCTAGGAAATTATAAAATTTATGATATGTGGATAATTATCCGAAGATGCAGCGTCCAGCTCCAGCGCTCAGCAACTAGCAAACTTCACGCTCCTCCACTACGATAAGTCAACATCGGCTCGTACCTTGCCGTGTTTCCTTTATCTCATTGCGAAGCGCTCCAGTTTGTACGTTGCTGAACGGGCGCCTTAAGCTTTTGTACTTTGATGGGTTAATCGTCAGGGACGTATTCTAAAATATCGCCTGGTTGGCAGTTTAGTGTTTTGCAGATCGCTTCAAGTGTTGAGAAGCGGATAGCTTTGACTTTGCCTGTTTTTAAGTTAGACAAATTAACGTTTGAAATATTGACCTGCCTAGCTAATTCGTTCAACTGCATTTTTCGATCAGCGAGGATACGGTCTAATCTAATAATAATTGCCACAAAAAGCACTCCTTATAATGTTGTGTCAGCATCTTGCTGTAATTCAATACCAATATCGAATATGTGCACTAATATCAGCATTAATCCACCGATAATCAATCCAGTTAAGCTAATGTGGATTGGATTGAAACTGTAGATTTGGGTGACAAACATGTTCATCGCAAGATTGATCAGTAAATCGCCGGCAAGTGCATAGATGATGATCGCCCAAGCGATTTTCCTCATCCGTTTTTTATTCTCTTCTGTAAATGGCGTATATTCAGTTGTGACGGCGTAAAGGATTTTTTTCACCTGAAAAATCCCATAAAATAAAGGTGCAAAATAACTGATGCCGAGAAACGTTTGAAAAGTGATATAAGCATGTTTTGCTTCAAACATATGCTCACCTAGTGGTTGAAGCTGTGTAAATGGAATCGTAATGAAAAATCCAGCCGTATCAAAATAGACTGGGCTAAAATTAGCTCTCCAATGTTCAACACCTTGTTCAACGGTGAAGGCAGTTGCTGGTGAAAAGATCGCACTGACAACAGTGAATAGTAAGATGCCTACAATTAGTATAGCTCCAGCGATGAAATAGTTCAGCCATCGATCGATTTTAATTGACTTTTCTTTTAATATTTCTAACGTACTTATTTCAGACATATTGATCCTCCTCAAACCCATTTTCCTACATATTATAATTAAAATTAACTAGAGTCAATAGATAATTAATGATTATCATTAAAAAGATAATGTTTTAAGTTAAAAAGTTGACGATTATTCACAAATTCTGCTTGAACCGTTATGATTAAGATAAGATCGACAACTTAGTTGAAAGGAAGTTGTTAACATGACGACACTAACGATTGATATCGGAACGACGAGTACGAAGCTGATTTTATTTGATCACAACTTAAATCAGTTAGCTTTGGTAAAAAAAGATTATCAGACGACATTATCGGACGGGGGCTTTGCCGAGCAAGATCCAGAGCAAATTTTTACGGCCATACATACTGGGCTTGAGGAAGTTTTGACCGATCAATCATTGACGATATCCGAAATTGTCTTCTCAAGTGCGATGCATAGCTTGCTCGGTATCGATCCTGCTGGCAATCCGTTAACACCACTGATAATCTGGTCAGACAACCGTGCAGACAAACAAATTGATCATTTCAAACAACAACCTGAAGCGATGAAGTTTTTTGCGAAAACTGGGACACCGATTCATCCGATGAGTCCGTTTGCCAAGCTGCTTTGGTTCAAAGAGGAGTCGAATCTGACTGGGCATGTCGCAAAATGGATTGGGATTAAGGAATTTATTTGGTATCGTTTGACTGGTCGTTATCAGGTTGATTTTTCGATTGCATCGGCTACCGGCTTATTCAATAGTGAGCGTTTGGACTGGGATGACGCGATTTTGACTAGGGTGGGTTTGACTCGGTCACAATTATCCGAGCCAGTTGATGTGACCTACTCATGCCCAGTGGAGAATGACTTTTTGTTAAAAATTAATGGCATTGATCGCGAAACAACGCTAGTCATTGGTGGCTCCGATGGTTGTTTAGCTAACCTAGCGAGTGTGGTGACGGGTGATCAGATTGCGAACCTGACGATTGGTACGAGTGGTGCGATTCGGTTGACGACAGATGTGCGTGTGATTGACCCTGAGGGGAGATTGTTTTGTTATTATTTGCGGCCTGGTGAGTGGGTACTCGGTGGGGCAGTGAATAATGGTGGCAACGTGTTAACATGGCTTGACCAGTTGTTATTTGAAAAAAGTGGACGGCTGTTTGAGGTGCTTGAGACGATTGATTTTGATGGTGGAAATGATTTATTATTTCTTCCTCATATTCATGGTGAGCGTGCACCATTTTGGAATAGCCATTTAACTGGCGAGTGGATTGGTTTAACGGCGGCGGATCAAAAAGAAGATTTGATTGAAGTCGCAACTGAAGGTATTTTGTTTAATTTATATGATGTTTTCAACCTTCTGAGTGAGTCTACAGGTCGGATTGAAGCGCTAACCGTGTCGGGTGGATTTTTTCAAAATGAAAAGATCATTCAACTGGTCGCAAACCTGTTCGGTTTGCCGATCCATTTAAACCAAACCATCGAACAAAGCAGTCTCGGCGCTGCGATGCTCGTTCATTACCCTGAAGTCGTGGATCGCACAACTTTGAAGAGGACCTACTATCCGGTTGATCAACAGCATGAATATTATCAGAAGAAATATCAAAAATACCAACAAGTGTTACAGAAAAAAGATAATGATTGATCTGATTAAATACTTAGCCACGTGCTAAGTGTTTTTTTGTTGCAATGCAACTGTCAGTAGAAACCCTCACTGATTGAAGTTTTGCTTTATCCTTATTTAAAAAATTACTAGTCATACTAAAATAATCCTATTGAATACGCTTACAACGATGGCTAGTCGCTCATATACTTAAGGTGCAAGAAAACAAAATATTGAAAGGGGAAAAATTATATTGATTTTTTAACAGAATGTCGGATTGAAAAAGCGAAAGAATTGATTCAAAATCCTGAAAAAAGTATTAAAGAAATTTCTTATGATGTAGGTTATCATGATCCCAACTATTTCAGTAAAGTTTTTAAAAAGACAACAGGTATCTCACCAATGACTTTTCGAGAAAGAGTTTTAACTAATCGATAATCAATTAAATTTTAAGTTAGATTAAGTTGAGATCAAGCAAAGGAGGCGAGATGAATGAAATTATCTTATCACTTGTTGATTATTATAAATCTGCTGAGCGTGTTGATGTTAATGGGGTGTTTGGCCTCAACTAATCGAGAGTTGGATAATGGTATAGAAGAGGAGATCAGCAATGGAGCTGATAGGCTTAAAGAACCGATTTCAAATGAAATGTTAACAATTGGGCTTTCGATGGATACGATTGAGGAAGAACGTTGGTTAAAGGATCGTGATATGTTTGTTGAAGCGGTAGAAAAACTTGGAGCAAGGGTTGAAGTTAAAACAGCAAATGGGAATGATGCGCTTCAAATTTCGCAAGCAGAAACCTTAATTAGCCAAGGAATTGATCTCTTGGTGCTCGTTCCTCACAATGCTGAAGCAGCGGCAACTATTGTTGGAAAGGCACAAATGGCTGATATTCTAGTTGTCTCATACGATCGTTTGGTTAAAAATGCGAATATAGATTTATATATTTCATTTGATAATGAACAAATCGGTGTACTCCAAGCAGAAGCTATGACGAAAATTGTACCGAAAGGGAATTATGTTTATATCGGTGGACCAGTAACGGATAATAATGCGCTCTTAATGCGAGAAGGTGTCTATAGCGTTTTACAACCATATATTGAACGAGGTGATATTACGGTTGTTTATGATCAATGGACAGATGCGTGGTTGCCGATTAATGCCAAAAAGAATATGCAAGCGGCATTAGAGGTAAATGGCGATCAAATTGATGCCGTCATTGCTGCCAATGATGCAACGGCAGGAGCTGCTTATGATGCATTGGAGGAATATGGTTTGTCAGGTGAGATTCCAATTGTTGGTCAAGATGCTGAGTTATTAGGACTTCAAAGGATCGTTAATGGTGGACAAATCATGACTGTTTATAAATCGATTAAAGCGCTGACTGAACAAGCAGCTGAAATTTCGGTGCAAATGGCACGAGGTGAAACGATTGAAACAGATTTAACGATTAATAATGGTAAAAAAGATGTCCCAACAGTATTATTAACACCTGTTGCTGTGACAAAAGATAATATCGAAGAGACTGTGATTGCTGACGGCTTTCACGAAGCGGAGGATATCTTTCAGTAAGTTTAGTTATGACAAAACTGTAGACAAGTTGATCGAAATGCAGACGAGTTGGGCGAAATACAGACAAGTTGATCGAAATACAGACAAGTCGGGCGAAATACAGACGAGTTGGGCGAAATACAGACGAGTCGGGCGAAATACAGACAAGTTGATCGAAATGCAGACGAGTCGGACAGAATGCAGACGAGTTGGTCAAAATACAGACAAGTTGGCCGAAATGCAGACAAGTCGGTTGAAATGCAGACGAGTTCGCCGAAATGCAGACAAGTCGGCTGAAATGCAGACAAGTTGGTCAAAATACAGACAAGTTGGCCGAAATGCAGTCAAGTTGGCTGAAATACAGACAAGTCCATCGAAATGCAGTCAAGTTGGCTGAAATACAGACAAGTCCATCGAAATGCAGACGAGTTGGATGAAATACAGACAAGTCATCCGAAATGCAGTCAAGTTAAGTAAAGTACGCATGACTGATGATCAACCACACACGAATATGACAAAGTTAACTGTTTTCGTTATACTAAATATAGCATTTCCTCTCTTAATCAAATAAAGAGAGGAATTATTTTTTAGTAAAAGCTCAGGAAGTAGAGGGGACAAAAGTGGCGGAACTATTATTGATTCTCTGGGAAATTATCGGGCCAGTCTTTGTGCTGATGCTCGTCGGTTATATTATTCAGATCAAGTATAAGCTTGATTTATCAACATTGGCAAAGGTTAATATTTATTTCTTAGCTCCGGGTTTTATTTTTAATGCGATGTATCGGGCTGAATTTAGTGGGTATTTTTTCTTTAGTATTCTCGGTTTTTTTATCTTGTTTGTGGCAATTATTTTTCTGATTTCAACGTTGGTTGGAAAAGCGCTCAAACTTGAGGGGAATCGTAAGACGTTGTTTACCAATAGTACGATTTTCTTTAATTCAGGAAATTATGGTGTACCAGTTAATGCGCTTGTTTTTCAGGGGGATCCTTTGGCGACATCGATCCAAGTTGTCGCACTGACCTTTCAAAATATCTTTCTTTTTTCATATGGTATTTTCTCAATTCGTGTGTCATCAAAAGGTAAGTGGCGTGCGTTGCTTGGTTATTTTAGGATGCCTGTATTATATGGTTTAGTTGCGGGGCTCCTGTTGAATTTTTTCAACGTTCCTTTGCCTGATCTTGTGCTTGTACCTGCTGGTCATATTGCAAATGCAATGATTGGCATGGCGTTACTGACGATTGGTGCGCAAATTGCGACGATTAAATTGACAAAAGGACTTAGACTAGTCTATCTGAGTATGTTGATCCGTTTAATTGGTGGACCGATCATTGCTTACTTGATGATCCTTGTCTTTGGTCTTGAAGGCATTACCGCACAGGCACTATTTATAGCTTCAGCGATGCCGACATCTGTCAATAGTTCGGTTGTTGCTCAGGAATATAGTGATGATCCAGCGTTTGCGACACAGGCTGTGATGTTCTCAACGCTTGCATCAGCGATTACGGTGACATTTGTCATTTACCTTGCCCGAATCTTATTTTAGAAAATCAAAGCTGTCGACTGCTAAACAAGTTGACAGTTTTTTGCTGACAAATAATTAAACAACCGCTATTTTCAGCCTGTTTTTGATCAATTCAATAAAAATTCAACAATTTACCTCATATTTCAACGCAATTTCATCGAAAGGAACTTTTTTACAAAGTAATCAAACTATGATAACTTAATGTAAAACGAAAGGAGTAGTTGGATATGGAATATGAGAGAAAGTTTATTTTATTAAAGCAGTTTGAGTCGATATTTTTTCAGAAAACAAAGGGATGTCAGCTTGTGTTGCGCAGTTTCTTAAACGCAATCTTGAGCAAGTCACTGAGGGGATCAATTAAGGAGATCGCGAGTGTTCAAAGTCAGCGCTGTTATTTTGCGTCTGATCAACAGTCGAGCTGGCTGATTGATGCGCTGCTAGATAAAAGGAGTCATGTGACGATTCGGATCCAGGTGCACGATCATGATTATTTTCAAAAGCAGTCGAGTAAGTTCGCGATTAATCAGCGGCTCGGTCAGATCAGTTCGACAACTCAAGCTGAGCGTTTTATGATTCACATTTTGAATTTCAATCTATTGCTAGAAAGTGACCATTATCACCACCGCTTCCAATCGACCACACCCACATACACCAGTCACCGAGAAACTCAGCAAATTCATTATATCGAATTGCCGAAGTTTACCACCGAGAGGCCTCAGACAACTCTAGAAAAATGGCTTTACTTTATTTGTCACCTCAACGACAAGCAGCACCCACAACGATTTATTGAGCTTGTTAAGCAAGACCCTTATTTCAAATTGGCAAGTCATTTAAGCAAGCGCAAGATAAATCCTCCAATCTTGATCAAAGAAGAGCCATTGAATCTGATCGAATGGCAATACTATGGCGAGCAACAGGAAAAAGAACGAATCGCCTTGAGAATGATGCGCTCAGACATCCCCTATGAGAAAATTATTGAATTTACCGACTTAACCTTGGCGGATCTCGATGAATTAGCGTTAACGATTCCAATGCTTGATTCGTGAAAAATTCACTCGCGTTTGTTTGGAGAAAACTCACCTACGTGCGTTCAAGCGCAAATTGCGAATCCTAAATAATCAATAACTGTTTTCTCGATATTGTTTTGGCGATTTGCCAATGATCGCCTTGAAGTTGCGGTGAAAGGTGCGGAGTTGATTGTAACCGCACTGAGTAGCCACTTCACTAATTGAAAAGCCACTATTTTTCAGTAAATAACATGCCTGTGAGATTCGGTAATTGTTTAAATAATCGGTAAAGGTCATGTTTGTCATTTGGACGAATAGTTTTGATAAGTATGGATAGTCGTAGCGCAAATGCTTGGCGACGTCTTTTAATGAGCAGTTGGATTGATAGTTTTCATCAACAAATAACAAAATCCGGTGCAATAGTCTCGTTTTAGTCGAGCTTTCAATTTTAATAAACTCAGTTTGATCAACGAGTTCACCACAGAGCTGGTAAAGGAAACTTTTTTGCTTATAGATTGATGTTAATGTTTCCAAATTAGGTAGTGAATCAAGTTTAATCACGGGATTACTTGGGCTTGAGCCTTTATATTCGGTAAAAAAATCGCCAATTAATTCTGGCGAAAACAAGATAATTGTCACTTCAGATTCACCAATTATTTCTATATCATGAATGTGATTGCTAAAAATAAAAATTAGTTGATTCGATTCTAACGTATATTCAACATGATTAACGGTCACTAGCAACTTACCCTTTTTAACAAAGATTAGCTCGTATGCACGGTGAAAATGGAGTGGAAATTGATATTCAGTTAAAGGCATCCAATGGAAAAACTCCTTTTCCTCAACACCATGTGATTGAAAAAAGACCATTACTAAACCTCCTCACATACACGAATAATGTCTTAAAGTATACTACAATAGGAATAGAACTGTCTAACCGGTCGCACTATAATGAGATTAATTGAAGTTAAATATAGAAAGGCGGAATTTGAAGTGGATTATCATGTAGCTAAAACTGGATCTGATCAAGCAACTGGAACAAAAGCCGATCCGTTTTTGACAATTAATCAAGCCGCTTCACTTGCTATTCCAGGGGATACAGTAACCGTTCATGAAGGAGTTTATCGCGAATGGGTTAAACCTAGATATAAAGGATTAAGTGAACATCGCCGGATCACATACCAAGCAGCGGAAGGTGAGCATGTTGTCATTAAGGGATCTGAAGTGATTAAAAATTGGATGCTCATTGAAGGAACGGTGTGGAAAGTAGTGATTCCGAATCCATTTTTCGGTGATTATAATCCATATCTAGAAACCGTGTTTGGCGATTGGCTTGTCACGGTTGAAGAAGTTAAACATTTAGGTGACGTCTATCTAAATGGGATGTCATTTTATGAAGTAAGTAGCTATGAAAAGTTAAAAAATCCACAAGTGAGAACAGAAACTTATGACCACTGGACACGTCAAGTCATTCCTGTTCATAATCAGGATCAGACAAAATATGTCTGGTATTCAGAAGTAGATCATCAAAATACAACGATCTACGCTAACTTCCAAGGAGCAGATCCGAATCAGGAATTAGTTGAGATTAACGTGCGTCGTTCTTGTTTCTATCCAGAAGAAACAGGTATTGATTATATTACCGTTAGAGGATTTGAAATGGCGCAGGCCGCTACACCGTGGTCGCCACCAACGGCTGATCAGCCTGGATTAATCGGAGCTAATTGGAGTAGAGGATGGATCATTGAAAACAATCTGATTCATGATGCGAAATGTAGTGCGATTAGTATCGGGAAAGAAAAATCGACAGGTCATCATTATCGAACGATTCGTCGTGATAAACCAGGTTACCAATATCAATTAGAATCTGTTTTTGATGCTGAACGAAAAGGCTGGAGTAAAGAAACGATTGGTTCACATATCGTTCGTAATAATACAATTTATGATTGTGGACAGAACGGGATTGTTGGGCATTTAGGGTGTGTGTTCAGTGAAATTTATGATAACCATATTTATAATATCGCGTTAAAGCGTGAATTTTATGGTCACGAAATCGCTGGAATTAAACTACATGCAGCGATCGATGTTCAAATTTATCATAACCGAATTCATGATTGCTCACTTGGATTGTGGTTAGACTGGCAAACACAAGGCACACGAATTAGTAAAAACATTTTATACAAAAATAATCGTGACTTATTTGTTGAAGTTAGCCATGGTCCATATCTTGTTGATAACAATATCCTTGGGTCTGATTATGCCCTTGATAATATTGCCCAAGGCGGAGCTTATGTCAATAATTTATTTGCTGGTAAAATGGTTCATCGCAAAGAATTAAAACGTTCGACGCAATATCATTTACCACATAGCACAAAAGTGGCTGGATTTGCGCTTGTTTACGGTGGCGATGATCGTTTTTACAACAACCTTTACTTTGGTAAAGCTGGTCTTGAAGGTGTTGGAACGGCGCACTATAAAGGCTATCCATCTTCATTAGAAAAATATATCGAAGTTGTCCATGAAATGAATGCTGATCATGCGGCCTTTGATCGTGTCGAACAACCTGTTTATATTGATCAGAACGCATACTTAAACGGTGCTGATCCGTATGAAAATGAAGCAGATAAGTGGGTTGATCCAGACTTTGATCCAAACTTTGAGATTATTGATCAGGGCGATCAGGTGTTTCTTTCTTGTGAACTACCAGAGAATTTTGATCAAATGATCGGACAGATTCAATCGACATCAACATTACCACGGGTTAGAATTGTTGATGCGCAATTTGAAAGCCCGGATGGTTCGGATCTAGTTGTTGATCAGGATTTACTAGATCGAGCACGGACTGATAAGAGTCCTGTTGGTCCACTCAACAATTTAACTGCAGGTAAGAATAACATTAAAATTTGGGGATAAAAGCAATTCAAGCTAGAGTAGGGGAAACTACACTCTAGCTTTTTTGTTTGCAACCAGAAGGAAATTTTTCATAAATTAGTGGTCTATAAAGCTTTTAAAGATTTCTAGGTTTTATATTGTGAAATGATGAGCATTTGATATAATGATATAGGTAGAAATAATCAGATTGTTTGTTTTAAAATAATTAAATGAGGTGTAAATATGAAAATTGCTGTGGCGGGTACGGGTTATGTTGGGTTATCGATTGCGGTTTTGTTTGCGCAGAAGCATGAGGTCTTTGCCTTAGATGTGATTGAGGAGAAGGTTGACTTAATTAACAAGCGAATTTCGCCGATCGGTGATGATGATATTGAGCGCTTTTTCGCTGAGAAAGAATTGAATCTGACGGCAACGTTATCACCGAAAGAGGCATATGAAGGTGCGAAGTATGTCGTGATTTCAACACCGACGGATTACGATGAAGAAAAAAACTTCTTTGACACGACTAGTGTGGAAAAGGTAATTGAAGATGTGCTGGAAATTAATCCAGATGCAACGATGATGATTAAATCGACTGTTCCGGTTGGCTATACGGAAAAAATGAGAGCAAAATATCAGACAGATAAGTTAATTTTTTCACCGGAGTTTTTACGTGAAGGAAAGGCGCTTTATGATAATCTTTATCCGTCACGTGTCGTGATTGGCGAGGATTCAGAGCGTGCTCGTGAGCTTGCGAGTTTACTAGTTGAAGGGGCAGAAAAAGAGAATGTCGACGTGCTTTACACGGACCCGACAGAAGCAGAGGCAATTAAATTATTTGCTAATACATACTTAGGTCTTCGTGTCGCATTCTTTAATGAACTTGACACTTATGCTGAGCTTAAGGGGCTTGATACGAAACAAATTATCGAAGGGGTTGGCCTTGATCCACGAATCGGTAGTCATTATAATAACCCGTCATTTGGCTTTGGTGGTTATTGCTTGCCGAAAGATACGAAGCAATTGCTAGCAAACTATGAAGGTGTACCGAATGATATTATTAAGGCGATTGTTGCTTCGAACCAGACACGTAAAGAGCATATTGCGGACTCGATTATGAAGCAAAATCCGTCTGTTGTTGGTGTTTATCGCCTAACAATGAAATCTGGCTCCGATAATTTTAGAGCATCATCAATACAAGACGTGATTAAACTGGTTCAGAAACAAGGTGTTGAAGTCGTTGTCTATGAACCTGTTCTTGAAGGCAACACAACATTCAATGGTTTACGTGTGATCAATGAGCTTGACCAATTCAAGCAAGCTGCCGATGTGATCATTGCGAATCGAATGAACGACGAGCTCAACGACGTCGTCACAAAAGTATATACGCGTGATCTCTATCAACGTGACTGATTTTTCCTAAAAACAATGAGTGTCGAACATACTCATTGTTTTTTTGTGGAATTAAAATTTAAATAAGGAAAACTAATTTATAATTGAATAAATAAGATGTGAGTTGTATATTATATGTAGAAGGAGGTTGATTAAAATGCTATTGAAACTGGAGTTAGAAAACTTTCTGTCGTTCAAAGATCGTCAAATCTTTTCGTTAGTAGCTGATTATAACCGTTCTGAAATATTTAACGATAATATTTTGGGGAAGATTCCAAGTATTGCAACAAATAAGAATCAATATATTTTAAATGGTGGTATTATCTACGGGTCGAATGCAGGTGGAAAAACCAACTTTATTGTTGGGGTAGGCGTATTAAAAAACTTAGTTACATCATCAGAAAACGACCATATACTAAAAAATAATTTTGGTTTTCATTTCTCAGATCGTTTTAAACCTTCGATACTGAATATTGAATTAATTAAGGAAATAGAAGAGGAAAAATATTTTATTAATTATCAGTTAGAATTTGTGAAAAATAAGATCAGCAAAGAACGTATATCGTATAGGGATGTGCTGAAAACAAAACTTTCGGAAGAAAAGGTTATTTTTGAAAGGGAAGGTCAGCGGATTACAACATTTGATTTATCACTTAAACCAATTATTAATTACTTTGAACCTAGAAACTTTATTGATGAAACTTTGATGTATAATTTTGTTAACAAAATTAATTATGAGTTTTTTGAAGAATCAATTGCAGGTATGGCCTATCAAATTTTGAAGGCTTGTTATGATTATATCGATAAAGATATTATTATTTTGGATGATGAATTTGATAAAAGTTATATAGCTGAAAATCTCAAGCATGATGAGTCATTAAAAGATCAAATATTAGCTGCATTAGATGATATTGATATAAAAATTGATGATTTTGATATTGTTGATACAACGGAACAAGAAATTGAAAACTTTCTAGCAGATATTGAGGGGGATATTCCTGATGAGTTAAAAGAAAGCTTTATAAATAGAAGGCGTAAAAATAGATCCTATACAATAAAAACTTTACGCACAATTGAAGGTGTTTCATATTCATTAGATCTCCGTCAGGAATCATTAGGGACAATTAAGTTTATTCATGAGTTTATTCAAATATTTGATTGTCTAACGAATCATAAATTATATATTGTTGATGAAATAGAAAATCATTATCATCCAATGATCCAGCGCTATACTCTTGATCTATTTCTAAACCAATCAGACACAAAAGCACAATTCATTTTTACGACTCACAATACTGATTTTTTAGAAATGAATAATATGTCAAAGGAACAGATTTGGTTTATTCAGAAAGATAATCAATTGCTTCAGTCTGAATTATATTCATTAGCTGAATTTCAAGATGTTAGCTACCAAAATCATAATTGGCGAAATATGTACAATGAAGGACGATTAGGTGCGATACCTAAGGTGATTTATTAATGACAAGAAAAATTAAACCAGTTTTTCATATGTATATAGAATCCTTTCAAAATAAAACTAACTGTGAGAATGAGTATTTTTAAAGGTTTGCAAGAAAGTTGGATAATATAACAATCAGAATTATTAAAAGAGAACAAGAATTTAAAAATGTTCTTAAAGATGCGAAGAAGAAGATAAATCGAAAAAAATATCAGTATGATCATTTTATTGCAATTTTTGATGGGGATATTGACTATAATGATAGAGAACATAGTCTAAATAATAGATGTAAAGCTATCGAAAGTTTAGCACAAGATTCACAAGTGAAAATAATTATATCAAATAGATGTTGGGAAAATTGGATTGCCTTACACTTTGAAAAGTTCAATCGATTTACGGAACCTGGAACTATTTTTCCGATTCCAAACTACGAAAAAAGTAAGCCATGGTATCACAATAACTTTGCAACACTCTATGAAAAAACAGATACAGCGATTGAAAATAGTCAGTGGCTAAGAAAGATGAAGTATCAAGATATGCAGTTTAATCAGGATATTAAACAAAACCCAAACTATAAAGATAAACAAGAAATTAGTACTGTCTTGTCAATGAATCCAGTTACCTATGTTGACTTATTAATTCTGTTCTTAAGAAAAGTAAATAGTGAATGAAATCTTTAGTGATGCTTACTTAACAATACTAAAGATTTTTTTTGTGAAAAATTCACCTCCTGATGTTTGAGTTGAGTGCCTATTTGTGTGCGCCCGTCCACAAATTGAAGATACCATCCCGAAATCCATATTTCAACTCAAATAAACTAAAACACCACTCCCTGAGCAGGAAAGACGGTGTTAGTCTCGGTTGCGCCATTCTTTGAGTTTTTTCTCGACATCGGCACTTGGGATAAAGAAAGCATTTTTAATTTCAGTAATATATAATGTCCCGTTCTTCTCTTCAGACGTGTGAAAGTTTTTCGTTGGCATAATGAGATAATAGTAGCTAGTTGGACTGTAGACTAAGGCGACTTCTTCTTTGAAATTTTCATCATAAAAAATGATCAATGCGATTAGATTGCAACTTTGTTTGATCAAACACTCACACCTCCTATCAAATCTAATCATATTATATACTTAGTATAACAGAATCACTTATTCAGTTTCATAGTTTCTAGTAATGCGATTAATTCTGTAATTTTTTCTTTTGAGATTTTAGGTGTTTGATAAAATTGGATTGCTTCATTAATTTGATTATAATTAGCGACTGTTTGCTGATCTTTTTTAGTTTGAATGATCCAGTTAGAATCAACTTGGTCGCCGGAAATTTTCCCATTAAAGTTTTTACGTTCAATGATAAAAATACCGTATGTCGATAATACAAGGTGGTCAATTGTTTGGTTAAGTTGTTTAAAGGGTACGTTTGCAATGTGTTGGTATGTCGTTTGATCGAGCTGTGCAATTTTTTCGATCAAATACTTGCTACTTACTTTCCTACTAAACTTAGTTATAGCTAGACTTAAAGCAACAATTACGGCAATAACGATGAAACCTTCTAGACCGAAAAAATATGAATCTGTCATAGTTGTTTTAGCTAACATCATAACGCCTCCGTTAAGTCTGTTTTTCTAATCATATCATGGAAGTCTATTTTTTATGTAAAAATACATTAAAATAATTTAATTTTTTTTGTTCATCCCGGTAGAGTAAATTTCTAAAACGAAACGTCAATTAGTTGAGTCTTGCTAACAGTTTTATTGCAATTACCCCTCCCATCGAAGACATCTGGTTAAGGATGAGCTGAAGCTCTTTGAACTAAACCGTTTTCGCCCGAGTGAGGATCTGATTAACCACTATTCGTTAGGAGATCCCCTGATTATGATGCCGATCTCTGCCGATTAGCCCTTATTCGTAAGAAATCCCCCTGATTATGATGCCGATCTCTGCCGATTAGCCCTTATTCGTAAGAAATCCCCTTGATTATGATGCCGATCTCTGATGATTAGCCCTTATTCGTTAGAAATCCCCTTGATTATGATGCCGATCTCTGACGATTAGCCCTTATTCGTTAGAAATCCCCCTGATTATGATGCCGATCTCTGACGATTAGCCCTTATTCGTTAGAAATCCCCTTGATTATGATGCCGATCTCTGACGATTAGCTCCTATTCGTTAGAGATCCTCCTGACTATAAGGCTGATCTCTGACGATTAACTCCTACTCGTGCTAATTCTACCAATCGATATTTTTTTAATCCCACCCGTACTTAGAAGCTTTAGTTTTCTTCGAAGTGGCACTTAGCGACAGTTGCACGGTAATAAAAACATCACTGAAAACTAGGGTAATGTCCATTCCGCAAATGTAAGTCGGACATATACTAGTTGTGAAAAGACGAAAAGGAGGTTTTAATCTTGGGTAATCCAGGTGTTCAAGGTGGATGTGCAACGCCAGGTCCAGCTCCAACTCCAGGTTTTGGTGGCGGATTTGCACTACTGATTGTGTTGTTTATTCTGTTAATTATTATTGGTGCATCATTTGGTGGTTACGGCTATTAAGAACGGTTGATTTAACACCTCTTAAGGGGAATGAACTCTCCCTTAGGAGGTGTTATTTTTCAGGAAAGAAGTGCATTTAGCTTAATCGGTCCATGCGCCAATATTAAATGTTAAATTAACCTTTTCCTTTTAGTATAAATGAATCCAATTGTACCGATGCTAAGCAAAATCATCCCGATAACAAGGAAGTTACTAACGTTTGTTGCTGTTTGGGGCAATTGCGTAAGAGTCATCTTTTTCTTCGAGCCATTCAGATAGGCGATCTAGATAAATTTGATCTGAACCTGTGTGTAATGTTGGGATCACTATTGGACGGGTTGCGTTATTACCTCCTGAGTTCCGAATAATCTGATAAAATCGGTCATTCAAATCGTCTAAATAATTGAGTTCTTGCACTTCACCGTCATCGTATGGTGCAAATCGTGGTTCGTTAATGCTTTCAAACATCAGATCTAATTCATAGTCTTGGAAGTGCTCGGCTAATTGTTGCCAAATTGCCTCGAAGCGGGCAACGGATTGTTCATAGTCATTGTTCATGCCCGATTCTAGCCAAACCCAAGAATCATGATGAATATTAATCATTACCTTCATGCCTGCATTAAGCGACCAATCGACAGTCTCAGTTACTCGCCCCAAAAAATCCGCATCAATTTGATAATCGGGCTCTAAATCCATCCGCTCGTCAAATGTGATTGGAATTCGAATACTCTGATAGCCTTGTTCGGCAATTGATTGAATCAGTTCTTCTGTAACATATGGATTGCCCCATCCCGTTTCATCTTCACCGAGCGCGTCGAACGTATTGCCTAAGTTCCATCCTGGTTGCATTTCTGCTGCGTATTGCTCGATATCAAGCACTGGTTCCTCAGCAGATAAATTCAAACTAGGAATCAATAAAAAGAAGCAAAATAAAAATAACATCACTAATTTCTTTTTCAAATCGTCATCTCCTTTTGATTTTTTCACACTTTAAGAACGAACCAATTAGTCTCCTTTCTGGAATCAAAATTCCACATTCAAGAAAACGCTTACAAATATAACGATAGCAGAATTCGTTCAGTCAAAAAACAGTGCTAATTAGTGTTCATTACCATTCAAAAGGAGCTAAAACAAAAGTTAGGTGACTTGTAAAAATAAAAAAGGACCTCTAGATCGAGATCCTCTCCTTTAAAATTAACTCGCAGTATCTTCAAAGTGTCCATTGTATAGTTCAAAGTAAAAACCTTTCTTTTCGAGTAATGATTGGTGACTACCGTGCTCAATAATTTGCCCATCTTTCATGACAAAAATCCGATCAGCATTTTGGATTGTATTGAGGGTGAAGCAAGTTCAATGAGTAGTTCGACAAGCATCAACGAAAAAGCAATCATAATCGGAAGCTTGTACGAGGATAAAAATGAAAAAGCTTTTTTCATAATAAAAGAAACCCCTTTCAAAATCATTATACTGGATTCTATCTAAAATCGTAAATGATTTGAATGGGGGAACTTAAAGATGTTAATCTTTTCTAAAGTGCAATATATATTGATATAAGCATGAGCACAAGCGATCGATCCGTCGTTTCGAAAGGTCTACGCGCAATGACCGATTATTTTTAAAGTAAATCATTGAATAGTTATTACCATGTCTAATACGGATGATGTTTTTCGTGATAATCCAGATGCAGTCTTCGTGGTGTGGTGAATGGGTAGCGAAGGCGTATAAACCTTGTTCGGGATCGATTGGGATCGGTGGATTGTAGTGAATGTTAAAAATTGCTCTCATCGCATCAGCACGCCCCATGTAAGTCGATCCATACATAACACAGGCTTGATCAATGATTTTTAAACTCGTTTGCATTGAATAATATGTACGGTCAAGCGCAACAATTTCTGTAACGGCATTATATTTTTTAGCTGCTCGAATATAACATGTTTGATCTGAAATCTGATACGTATATGATCTAAGGTCGATTTGACTCACCTCCCTTTGATTAGCTCGTAATAGTTAGTCCAATTTCAAAACATCTCCCTGACATTTAGTGAGTCTTACTCCTTAGGTATTATAACTTATGTCAACAATAAAATCAAGTAATTGTTAAAAGAAGATATTAATGTAAAATAAATTAATCAGATCAATTGACGATTTGTAGTTAGGAAATTGATTAAAGCTATAGTAAAATATAAGCAAACTCAGTAGTGTTACATAAAAATTAAGATAAAATCAAGTGATATGATTAACTCTAAGTAAGAGGATCACACCCGCAGCTGAGAGATGTTTCGCTTTCCTCGAAAATAAAGATCAATTTTCTTCGTGCGATGCGTTTTCGAAGAAGCTTTCCTTATCCTACGGGCAGGTGTTTATGGTGGGACGAGTAATCGCAAATGTCTTCGGTGGGACGAGTAACCGCAGTCCCAGTCCCAACGTCTAACTGACCCACGTCCTGTGCGCCCGAGGCACGCCCGCGGTAAGCGAAATATTTTCCCGTAGCGGTTGTATTGAGCGATCAATATCCGTTATCTCAAACCACAATGATAAGACTTGACTTAGGAAAGAAAAGTTTATGCAATGCTACTGAAGCAAACTAAGCAAAAGTGAGGGATAGATGATGAAGTATAATCGATTAGGTAAGACAGGATTTCAAGTAAGTGAATTGAGTTTTGGTACGTGGGGCATTGGTGGAGACTGGGGCAAAATAGATGATCAAGAATCAATCCGTGCCCTTGAATTAGCGATTGATCGTGGCGTCAACTTTTTTGATACAGCAGATGTCTATGGTGGAGGTCATGCTGAAGAATTACTCGGTAAAGTAACTAAAGGAAAAGCAGATCAAATCTATATTGCATCTAAGTTTTGTCGAGCAGGTGATCTACATGATCCGGACAACTACTCTGAAAAAACAGTTACCCAATACCTAGAGAATACACTGAGAAGAATTCAGCGGGATACTCTTGATCTATACCAGATTCACTGTCCACCGTTTGAAGTTTTAAAAGACGGCCGTGTTTTTGACGTGCTAGATAAATTAAAAGCACAAGGTAAGATTCGCCATTATGGTGTCAGTGTCGAAACTGTTGAGGAAGGCTTATTTTGCCTAAACAACGACAATATAAGTACATTACAAGTTATTTTAAACATGATGCGCCAAAAGCCACTTGAAACGCTCATTCCAGAAGCTTTAAGCAAAGATGTTGGGATTATTGCTAGAGTACCTTTAGCAAGTGGACTATTGACAGGCAAATTTACTGTTGATCATCAATTTGAAGCAGACGATCATCGGAACTTCAATAAAGATGGCGATGCATTTAATGTTGGTGAAACGTTTGGTGGCATTGAGTTTGCAAAAGGCGTTGAGCTAAGCAATCAGTTAAAATGGATTGCTGAAGATCGTGATACGATGGCTAAGGCAGCATTAAAGTGGCTATTAGAACAAAGAGGTGTCTCGACAGTGATTCCGGGCTTTAAAAATAGAGAGCAAGTCGAGGAAAACTTAGGTGCGATTGATGTCCGTTCATTTAGTGAGGATGAGTTAGAGCAAATTAGCGATTTTTATAATGAAAATGTTCATGAAAATATTCGAGGTGCATATTAAAAAGAAGTTTCAAGCTCAATTTACTTGAGCCTGAATTATTCATGGTTTACCGCAAAGTAAGTGATAATGCTTAACTAAATACCTTTCATTTTTATGTTCGCACTCACTCACTTAAAAAGTGAAGGGGAATAATGCATAATTTTTGATTGGGTGTTTTTTTGTCTATATCAACTGAATAAATGGAATAGTATTCCGAATGTGATAACTTGACTAGTCATGTTGATAAAAGATTCATTTAACCGATATAAAATGTGAGGACTAGAAAGACATGTTTAGGGGGAATTATAATGAAAAAACAGATAGGTAATTTTAAAAGTATTGGTACAAGATTGTTTTTAGGTTTTGGTATAATGATGATTTTATTTTCTGTACTTGTATTGATTAACGGGTGGTCAATGTACTCAAACAGCCTTGAAACAGAAGCATTGATTGAGGATGATCTCGAAATGCTAATTATCAGTGAAGCTCTAGCAATTAACATGTTGGAACGAACGAATTATTTACAATCGTTTACTCTAACTGGAAATACAAGTTATCGCGATGCATTTGTTAATGGAATTGAAGAAAGTGTTGCTTTAGAGGAAGCAGCTTTGGCAAAGAGTAACTCAAGTCAATTAGAGCAAATTATTACTCGAAAAGTTGAATGGGGCCATTCGACAGATCAATTACTGGAGCTGGTTAACCAAGGAAATGAAGCCGAAGCAATTCGCCTTTTTGAAGATCAGATCCTGCCAAACTCAATGGTGTTAGTGAGAGAATTTAATGATTTAGCTAGTTTACAAGAGGATCATATTGTTAACGTAGGGAATGACATTGTTTTATCTTCGAATTATAGCACTTGGCTGAGCTTGATTATTGGCATTGTTGCGATAATCATCGGTATTATCACTGCAATTGTCACAACTCGTGTTATTTCTGTTCCTGTTAGAAAATTGACGAACCGAATGCTAACAATTGCTGATGGTGATCTATCTGAAGCAATTGAAGTGACCGATCGCCGTGATGAAATTGGTCAATTAACCCAGTCGACGAATCAAATGGCAACAAACATGCGTCAATTATTAGCTGAGATTCAAAACGTATCGAACACTGTGACCGAGCATAGTCATTCGTTAGCTGAAACGACAAACGATGTATCTGAAGGTGCAGAGCAGATTTCTGGAACGATGGAGGAATTAGCATCAGGTGCTGAGACTCAAGCGACACATGCATTAGGCTTGTCATCTGGTATGAACGATTTTGTCACAACTGTATCATCAGCCCAGCAGCTTGGCGAATCGGTTGAAAATGAGTCGAAAAACACGCAACAATTGACGGTCAATGGTTCCGATTTGATGGAGAAGTCAGTTGAACAGATGCGCGCGATAGATACAATTGTGACTGAATCGGTTGAAAAAGTGATTCAATTAAACAATCAATCAAAAGAAATCTCAAACATTGTTTCAGTAATTCAAGACATTTCAGACCAAACAAATTTACTCGCGTTAAATGCATCAATTGAGGCTGCCCGAGCGGGTGAGCATGGTCGAGGTTTTGCAGTTGTTGCTGAGGAAGTGCGTAAACTTGCTGAAGAAGTGGGGAGCTCTGTGCAAGATATTACCGAAATTGTTTCAGGTATTCAAACAGATTCAGAGATTGTTAAAGTATCGCTTGAAGATAGTTATGAGCAAGTGCAACAAGGAATGGGTAATATTGAAGGGACGAATAAAACGTTCCAGCAGATTGATGATTCAATTCAGCAAATGGCAAGCAATATTCATGCGATTACTGATGAATTGACGACGATACTTGGAACGAGTCAGACATTATCCGCTTCGGTTGAAGAGATTGCATCTATTTCTGAGCAGTCTGCGGCTGGTGTTGAAGAAACATCCGCATCTGCCGAAGAGGTAACTAGTTCAATGGAAGAGATTATGACGAGCTCAGCTGACTTAACCGAACTAGCCAACGAATTAAACAATTTACTAGGTAGATTTAAGCTAGAATAAGGCTATTTTCAATTAACATGAATAAGTATGTTGATGGATGCTTTCGGGTCAATTTGCTTTAAAAGTAAATAAACTTGTGATCTTTTAAATAATATAAACAAACCAAGCACTGCTTAATGTGCTTGGTTTGTTTGTTCTACAACTGCTTTGCCCATCCATCTTTTACCTCGCCAGCGTGTCCACATAATGATTGCTCGTATCCATTCATCGACTAACATCGCAATCCAAATACCAGGTAAACCAAAATTCAAGGTGATGCCTAAGAAATAGGCAAGTGGCACTAAAACACCCCACATGACACAAATCCCAATAATAACAGGGAATCGAGCGTCTCCAGCAGCACGTAAAGCACTAATAATAACTAAGTTTGACGTTCGACCTGGTTCTAAAATTAGACCAATGATTAAAATCACTGTACCAAGTGCGATAATATCAGGATCTCTGGTAAAGATCATGAAGACTTGACGACCAAAGATCGCTAGCAGTGAACCGACCGACAAAGCAACGGTTAAGGCAGCGCGTACGCCGATAAACATACTGCTGTATGCTTCTTTTTCTTTACCTGCACCAACGAGTTGACCAATAAATATTTGCATCCCTTTAGAAATTGACATTGAAAAAACGGTCATCAATGACATTAAGTTTTGAGCGTAAACTCTTGTTGCGAGTGCTGTAGCACCTAAGCTTGTAATAAAGACCGTAAGTACGATTTGGCTAATATTATAAGAAAGCTGTTCACCTGCGGCAGGTACCCCAATACCGAGAATTTTATTCAAATAGGACAGATCAAATTTAAAGAAAGCCTTAAATGGTAATTTTGTCGGTAATCTTTTTAACAAGATTGAAAATAAGACAAACATCGCTACAAATCGGATCGCAGCTGTTGACATTGCGACTCCAGTTACACCAAGTTGTGGGAAACCGAATGCTCCGAAAATAAAGACATAGTTAAAAAATACGTTTGTGATATTCATAATGATGACGACCTTCATGACGTCTTTTGTGTGACCCATCGCTTGTAAAATCGCAGAGATTGTTAAAACGATTGCTTGTGAGAATAGTACGCCACCAACATAGAGTAAGTATGTATTTGCATAACCGAAAAGCTCTGGCTCTAAATCAAATAGATTAATAAATTGAGTCCTCAAACTGACGACGATCAGGCTGATTATTACCCCGAAAGCTAAGTTAACCATTAAGGCGTGTGCGACCGTTTTTTGAACGCCCTTGGGATTGTTAGCGCCAACATATTGACTCACAACAACAGCTGATCCCATTGCGGTAAAATTAAATAAAACAAATGTAAACATCATAATTTGGTTGACGACACCAATCGCGGCTACAGCTTCGTCTGAGATAAAGCTGAGCATAAACGTATCAGAAAACCGCATAAATGTTTGTAGAAATGTTTCAATCATAATTGGCCATGTAATAAGAAAGAGCTGTTTTCCAGGAGAAATTTTTGTTGTATTCGTTAAGCGATCCACTATTTATTCACCATATTTCTATTTAGATATAAAAATAATTATACCACGATCTTAAGTGAAGTCTCGCTTTTGTTTCGTATTTCGAAGTAATTTAAAGATTGTCTATACTTTTTTGAGCTAAGGAGATTTAAGTTCATTGATTTGTTGCTTTATTTAACGAAGGTTTTGTAAAAAAATAATAATCGTCAGAGACCGCCCTCATAATCAAGGAGATCTCTAACGAATAGGTGTTAATCGTCAGAAACCGCCCTCGTAATCAAGGTGATCTCTAACGAATAGGTGTTAATCGTCAGAAACCACCCTCGTAATCAAGGAGATCTCTAACGAATAGGTGTTAATCGTCAGAAACCTCCCTCGTAATCAAGGTGATCTCTAACGAATAGGTGTTAATCGTCAGAGACCACCCTCATAATCAAGGTGATCTCTAACGAATAGGTGTTAATCGTCAGAAACCACCCTCGTAATCAAGGAGATCTCTAACGAATAGGTGTTAATCGTCAGAAACCGCCCTCATAATCAAGGTGATCTCTAACGAATAGGTGTTAATCGTCAGAAACCGCCCTCATAATCAAGGAGATATCTAACGAATAGGTGTTAATCGTCAGAAACCACCCTCATAATCAAGGAGATATCTAACGAATAACATCTAATCATGCCCAGTGTTATCGATTTTTTGCTGAAGAGGTAACGAATAGGATTTAATCGTGAGCGATCCGACTCATCCCCTCAGTGAGTGAAGCTTTCTGAATTAAATAAAATCCTCCCTCAAGAAATAACTTCAATTATCCAAGCTAAGATGTCTCTCATGACTTGTTCGCGATTAATTTCAAATAACATTTCATGACGTCCTTCCGGATATAGCTTTAAGTCAATCGATTTGATCCCATGCTTTTGATACTGCTTCACGACTCGGTGAACGCCTTTACTGTAATCACCAACAGGATCGGCTGTCCCGCTGAATAATAAGATAGGCAATGACGGATTAACTTTCGCGACTTGACTTTGTTGATGAATTTTCTTAAGGCCATAGAGGAGGTCATCATAAAATTTCGCGGTGGAAATAAACCCGCAATACGGATCGTTCTCATAATCACGTACGGATTGAGAATCACGGGAAAGCCAACTTTCTGTTTCAGCTAGGCCTTTACTGTATTGGCCAAAACTTAATCGATCCATTAAAGGACTTGCTGTTTTTGGACCGAGTCGCTTGACTTCAAATTTCGCTAATAAGCGACCAACTTTGCCGACCAAGCCTTTGTCAAAGCCTGTACCTGATAAAATTACAGCATCAACCGAAGTTGGATAGCGTTGAATATAGCGCCTAACTAAAAACGAACCCATACTATGACCGAGTAAAATGATCGGGAGGCCTGGGTGCTCAGTTCGGATCATTGCAGTCATTTCCCACAAATCATCAACAGCACGTTCAAAACCGCCTTGTTCTGCAAAATAGCCCATCACGCCCATTCTTGCCCCAGTTTCACCGTGACCCCGATGATCATTTGCGTAAACGATCAATTGATTTTCAGTTAAAAATTGAGCAAATTGATCATAACGCTGACTGTGTTCGGCCATTCCATGGGCGATTTGAATGATTGCCTTAGGTTTACTTGACTGATCAGTCCATTTTCTAATAAAAATTTTCTCGCCGTCTGACTGAGTGAACCACCTTTTTTTGCACATCTCGACACACTCCCGTTTTTTATGATAATAATCTAAGTATAACAGTTTGTTTAATTAGAACTAATCAATTTACTGTTCAATTGAGTCAATTTATTTAAATTGATATTAAAATTAAGAAAAAACCCTTGAGTCATCCGCTCAAGGGTTCAGTTTTACGAAAGGTTATTTTGCTTGTTCGAGTAATTCTTTAACTTTTGCTGGGTCAGCTTCAAGTGTTAAGCCGGTATTGACTAACGGGCTAACAGTCGAGATTGCTGGCATTTTGTTACCTTGATAGAACGAAATGAATTCATCCTGATTAATTGAATAAAGGACTGCCTGACGTAACGCTGTGTTTGTTGAAACCTCACGCCCATCCATATTAAAGTTCAAGTATGCAACCGCATTACTCTCATTTTGTTGTAACGTTAAGCGCTCATCTTCATGAACGATGTCATAACGGTTCTCAGCAACGCCATTGTAAACATGAATTTCATTGTTACGTAATGCTGACAAGGCTGTTTCAGGATCTTGAATAAATTTAACGATCACTTCAGTAATTCGTGGTTCATAATCTGATCCAACCATATAAGCTGGATTTTTAACGAAGCGAGCTTCATAGTCATTTTTTGAGACTAAGATGTATGGACCACTTGCATAAAGTGTATTCTCATGATCGCTATCTTCAGTAACTGTTCGTTGATCACCGTAAGCAATATCTGTATTCACATCATAATCTTCAACAGCAAACGTGTTAATACTTTCAACTTGTTCTTTTGAAACAATACCTGCTGATTGGTGAGCAAGGTAGTTTAGTACTTGTGGGAACGGGTTATGTGTTGTAACTTTTACTACTTGATAAACACCATTACTGTTATCAGCTTCAGTTTTATCAGCTGTTAGTTCAGCAATCTCGGTATTTAGATTTTCCTCTAATGCTGCTTTAATTGTTGATCCTTCATTTGTAACGGCCTCTAACTCTGCTAAATCTTCAACAATTTCAACTGTATCGATGCTTTCATGTAAGCTATATGTTCTGTGATCAGGTACTGAGTTACGATCTTTTGCTCGTTCGAGAGAGAATTTAACATCTTCTGCACCAACACGAACTCCTGTATTAACAGCAGTATCACCATCGACTGCAGCAAAGTTAATATCATCACGTAAAACGAAGTAGTAATCTTGATTTCCTTCTGCGATCACATGGTTTAATGATAATGAACCATCTGAAACAACTTGATCATCGTCAGTTAAATTCACTAATCGAACATACATATTTGTATTTAGCGTATTAATTGAACCGTCATTTCCTTTAATCGGGTCAAGTGATGTTAAATCACTAAGCCCTTGTTGAACGAGTAGAGGTTCTGTGTCACGCAAGTTTGAATCATTAAAGTCATACATTTCCCAAACAGCTGCACGTGATTTTGGTAAGCGAACCGTTGATTCATCAATAATATCATGATTAACTGCTTGTGCTTTGTAAGAAATATATAATGGTAAGACATATGCTTGATCAAAAACAATCAGTTGCTCTAAGTCAGCATATGTTTGCTGATAGTCTTCAGGTAGCTGTGTACTTGCTAAATCAATTAGACGATCAGCTTCATCATCAGCGAATAGTGTGTTATCACCATCTGAAGTGAAAAGTGAACGAACAGCGTAATCAGGGTTACCTGTGACTGTTGTCCAACTGTTTAATGCAAGGTCATAGTTTCCAGCCTCTTTTTGAGTTGTGTAGCTTCCACGATCCGGTTGAATGTTTAATTCAACATCAAATCCATTGTTGGTCAGCTGGTCGCGAAGAATATTTAAATCATCTTCACTCGTACTCATCCCTAAAATTTCAATCGTTGGTTTTTCTGAATCTGATGCTGGTGTCGTATCGCTATCACCTTGCACGTCAGACTCCGTACTGACACAACCTGCAATCAACAGGCTCAAAATTAATAGTAAACCGAAAGTTAATCTTTTCATTTTTGTTTCCCCCTAGTACTTAATTTAGTTTTGGATCTAATGCGTCGCGTAAGCCGTCGCCTAAAAAGTTGAAAGCTAACACGAGTAAAATAATTGCTAAACCTGGGAAAATAGCTAAATAAGGTTCTGTTTCTAAATAGCCACTCCCTATTCTTAACACATTTCCCCATTCAGGGATATGCGGTTCAACACCTAAACCTAAAAAGCTTAAACTACTTGTTGCGATTACTGCACTACCGATTGTTAATGTTGCTCGCACAATCATTGGTGCAAAAGCATTTGGAATCGCATGTTTTAATAAAATTACCCAATCGGATTCACCTAATGCTTTGGCTGCTTCAATATAATCAAGATTAGCAACCATTAAGATGTTGGCACGCATCGTTCGGGCATAAGTTGGAATCGATCCGATACTTAAGGCGATAATTAAATTGATTGTACTGGAACCAAAAGCTGCAATAATCGCAATCGCAAGCAAGATTCCTGGAATTGCATATAACACGTCAAGGACACGCATAATCGATTGATCAACTGAATGGTTGTAAAACCCAGCGAGTGCTCCAAGAGCTCCACCGATCACGAGAGGAATAAGTGTCGTTAAGAGTCCAACGACTAGAGAAATTCGAGCACCAAAGACAATTCGAGAAAAAACATCGCGCCCAAAGTTATCTGTCCCAAACGGATAAACTAAACTCGGTTCAGTTAAGAGATTGCTATAGTCATTGACTGTTGCAAATTTGGTGACGAACGTGCCATAACTCGTAATCGCTAGAGAAAGAATAAAGACAATAAACAAGAGCCCAATCATCGCGGTAAAATTTTTTATTAATTTAACCCAAAAGAAATGCCATTTATCAATTTCTGCTTGATCTCGGTTTGAACTTTTTAGCCAGATGCTATAAGCGAGAATGAAGCGGAATGCATTCCCGGTAAAACTTGTGATCAACAGTAAGAGCGCCAGCCACTTTCCAATTGTTTTGTAACGTTGATCGTGTTGATCCCGTTTACTTAACAAGATCACGATCACGACGTCGAAAATAAGTAATCCACTTAAAATCCCAAGCGAAAGGAGAAAAGTGTTTGATACGTATGGTTTGAATACGTTCAGTAACGTGACACCAATAATTAGAAAATCAGTAATTAGCATATAGTATGCGAATGTATAGTCAATCGATCCGTCAGATTTTAAGAGCCGGAAAGCAAAGCTAGCTGTAAATATATTTCCGGTAAAAATTGAAATAATTTGTAGGAATGCTATGTTACGTGTCCATCTTTGGATAGAACCAGTTGTTAATAAATCACGTCTGAGCTTAAAAACTAATAGCAATTGATATAAGCTAATGACAAGATAAATTAGCGTTAAGATGATAAAAATTGGTCGCCAAGTTCCAGGATTACTTTGATAACTATTTAGCGATTAATGATATTTCTTTTTCAGTTCGAAAAGGAGAGACGCTTGGTATTGTCGGTGAATCAGGTTCGGGAAAGAGTGTGACAGCAAAAACAATTATGCAATTGTTACCTTCTCAGTCTGCCCGACTAACAGCTGGTTTAATCGAATATGAAGGCAAACCAATTTCAACATATAATGAAAAAGAAATGGAACAGATTCGTGGACGTGAGATCAGTATGATTTTTCAAGATCCGATGAGTTCATTTAATCCAACGATAAAAATTGGTAAACAAATTGATGAAATGAGTATTAAACATCGTAAGCTTTCACCGGAGAAGGCGAAGTTAGAAACGTTGAACATGCTCGAACTTGTTGGGATTTCACACCCGGAGGAACGGTATCATCAATACCCACATGAGTTCTCTGGTGGAATGCTCCAGCGATCGATGATTGCGATGGCATTAATTTGTCGACCAAAACTGTTGATTGCAGACGAACCGACGACTGCACTCGATGTCAGGATTCAAGCACAAATTTTGCAATTGATGAAAAAGCTCCAAGAGAAATTTGCTATGAGCATTATATTAATTACCCATGATTTTGGTGTGGTTGCTGGAATGTGTGATCGAGTTGTTGTCATGAAAGATGGCGAAATCGTCGAGGAAAATGATACACTGGCGATTTTTAACGAACCTTCACATCCATATACACAGCGATTGTTACAAGCATTGCCGAGAATCGATCAGCCAAAAACGACTCATTTGCCAAAGCAGTTTAACGATAATGAACCACTCGTCGATGTTCAGCGACTTGAAAAAGTCTTTCAGTTAAAACTGGGTGGTGCTGTTCGTGCAGTCGATCAAATTAATTTTAATATTCGTCAAGGCGAAACATTGGGTTTAGTCGGGGAATCTGGATCCGGGAAATCAACGACAGGACGTCTGTTATTGCAACTGCAGAAAGCAACCGATGGTGAAGTTTTATTCGAAGGAATGGGGATTCATCATTTTAAACGAAAAGAGTTGAAGGTGCTCAGACGTGATGTACAAATTATTTTTCAAGATCCGCAAGCATCATTAAATCCAAGAATGAAGGTGCTTGATATTATCGGGCAGCCACTTGATATTCATAAGCTCTATCGAACGAAAAAGGAGCGCCGTGAACGGGTTGAGGAGCTGTTGGAGTTGGTTGGTTTGGAGAAGGATCATGCCAATCGCTATCCGCATGAGTTTTCTGGTGGGCAGCAACAACGGATCGGGATCGCACGTGCGTTAGCGGTAAAACCGAAGTTTATTGTTTGTGACGAGCCGTTATCGGCATTGGATGTTTCAATTCAGGCGCAAATAGTTGAGTTGTTACAAGATCTCCAACAGAAACTTGGCTTAACTTATTTGTTTATTGCTCATGATTTAGCGATGGTAAAGCATATTTGTGACCGAGTTGCCGTCATGTATGATGGGAAAATTATTGAACTTGCCGATAGTGACGAGCTTTATTCGAACCCAATTCATCCATATACGAAGTCATTGCTTGAAGCGGTACCCGTAGCTGACCCAACAGTTGAAGCAGAAAAAATTCGCAACCATAATATTAAGCTACAACACTATACATTTGAGAAAAATGAATTTGAAGAAATCAGACCCGAGCATTGGGTGTTAGTGTGATCTTATGAAAAGTAAAGAATCAATATCATTAGCGTTGCATAAAAGTGTTGTTCGCTTGTCAAATCAATAAATTACTCTTAAATCACAGGGAGTTAAAATTTACCATCTATGTTTTGTTTTTAAATTAAAAAAAGTGAAGAGTAGCTCTTATCCACAATTTGGAATATAACTATTTGTTAAACAAACAATGGGTCAAAATCAAGTGTATCTAAGTGATCCACCTCGCCTTCGCTATATTGTTTCATAAGGATGCGAAATTCGTGTTCAAAATCATACTTCCGTCGACCTTTTGAAGTGCGGGTAGGTGGGCGAAACAATGCTTTGACAAACGTCTCGTAACTTTCGAACAACAGATTTTGCAACGTCTTTTTGACATTGAGAAGCTGGCCGCTGTGCCCCGTATTATGTTGTACTAAAACGGTTAAACAGTAAGTAATTAAGGCAATCCAGATTTGATTGTAAACCGCATTTTGACTTTTACCATAAAACGTTTTTAGTTTTAAATGTTGTTTCATCCATTTGAAAAACGTCTCTATTTTCCAACGATAACGATAGAGATCACCAATTTCTTTGGCAGATAATCCAAAACAATTCGTTACAATCGTAACGCTGTTGCCTTCGGCGTCTTCTGTCTCAATTAATCGGAGTGGCTGACTCATTTTCGTTCCAGACACGTCATTGCCTAAATAGACATCTTGGTCTTTAAAAATAAGCTGCTCTGGATCTGGAACTTGTTCTGAAAGGACTTCGATTTCAGCATTCTTTTTGAGTCGCGTCAAAAATTGTGTTTCCGAAAGACAAAGCTTTTCAAATTGCTTATAGTCGATATAACCTCGATCAAATAAGTAAATGGTGTCTAAATCAGTATCGATTAATTCGTCCATTTGTGAGCGGTCCGAATGGATCGCTGGTAATAACTTCGCTCGATCAGGTATCGTGTCATCTTTGGTCACAACGACTCTCGCGTGTAGTCGAACACCTGCTTTCGTCTTTCGAAACGTCGCCCAAGGATATTGGCTAAGACACATACTCATTGTCGTTGAATCGATCACTTTTAAACGGGTAATATGTCGAATAAGTGGTGACGAATCAGACATTTTCAGTTGGATTTTATTTGTTAAATATAAGAAAGTATTCTCAAATAGCTCAGATGGTAATTGACTTAATTTTCGAGACAGCTGAGACGTACTGATACTTTCAAACGCTAACTGCCGTTTCATGTCTTGCTTATCTTTTGTTTGTTTCGAAACACTTGTTAAACTTTTTATTTCATAAATTTGGGCCATGATCATGAGTTGAAAGAATCGGTAAGCCGTCAGCTTTTTGACATACTTATCGATAGCCATGACATTGCTTAACTTTAAAAAAGTTTGTTCATTAATAAGTTTAAGTAGTTCACTAATTGTAGATTTTGTGGTATTCTTGTCCATGTGATTGCTCCTTATTTTTTGGGATTTGGACAGAGCTACCAAACCTAATTATAAGGAGTTTTTTCTGTTTTTAGAAATATTTCGAATAACCACTTGACATTTCGGAAAAATGTTTATGCAATACTAATGAATCAATATAGAAGTTGTGCGCAAATCCCACAACTTGTGCATAAATTAAACATCGTTCGTGAATTGGTTTAGTCAGCTGATTCATGAACGATGTTTTTTGTAGTTAAATTGATAGTTTAGGAAATAGCAAAATGCGTTAATTGTAAATAACTTTGCACGTGTTAGATGTCTAAGGACCATTATGAGTAATCTTAACAATTTGTCGTTATCAAAGCGATTTTAAGTGAGATACCTGATGATAAGCTCCTGTTCGTTAGAAATCGTCATGATCTAAAGGGTGGTCTCTGACGAATAGCCTTTATTCGTTAGAAATCGTCATGATCGAGAGGGTGATCTCTGACGAATAGCCTTTATTCGTTAGAAATCGTCATGATCGAGAGTGTGGTCTCTGACGAATAGCCCTTATTCGTTAGAAATCGTCATGATCTAAAGGGTGATCTCTGACGAATAGCTTTTTATTGGATTGATAGTTATAAAAGTATTTCTTATTTACATTGAATGATAAAGATAATACCAATTTCTAAATAAAGTACAAATCAACAACTTCAAATCCAAAAAATACTATATAAATGACTAAAGAATCTGCTAACGACTTGCTTAAGGCTGTGTTATGCTTTTGGTAAAATAAGAATGCGCTTACAATTCAGTGAAATCAAGATTTTATAGTCGCTGATTGAAGTTAATCTTTTGGAGGGGTTAAAATGGATAAAATTTTTGTTAGTCCTAGTCGTTACATTCAAGGTAGAGGGTTAATTAACCACAGTGCGAAGTATTTGACGCATTTTGGTAAGAAAGTTCTCATCTTAGCTGATGAATTTGTTCAAAAGATTGCTGCTGATCGGTTAATTGAAACATTGATCGATGATTTTGAAGTCACGAAAGTAACGTTTGGTGGCGAATGTTCGATGAAAGAAATAAATCGAGTCAGTGAATTAGGAAAAGCAGATGCTGTTGAGTTAGTAATTGGGGTTGGTGCAGGGAAAGCTGTTGATGCAGCAAAAGCCGTTGCTGATCAATTAAAAACACCTGTCGTCATTGTGCCAACATTGGCATCTACGGATGCGCCAACATCAGGATTGTCAGTTGTTTATACGGAAGAAGGGGCCTTTGAACAGTATTTATTTTATCAAAAAAATCCCGATCTAGTTTTGATGGATACGCAAATTATTGCTGAGGCTCCAAGTCGGATGCTGGCGTCAGGAATTTCAGATGCGATGGCAACATTGGTTGAAGCTAGAGCAGTAAAGCAAGCAAACGGAGATACAATGAGTGGTGGGAAGGCAACAATTGCAGGTTATGCGATTGCAGAAAAATGTGAACAAGTGTTATTTGATTACGGGATTCAGGCATATGCTGTGAGTAAAGAAAAAGTAGTCACACCTGCTTTGGAAGCAATTGTTGAGGCGAATACGTTATTAAGTGGACTTGGTTTTGAAGATTCTGGTCTTGCTGCAGCTCATGCAATTCATAATGGTTTTACTGCTGTTGAAGGAGAGATTCATCAATTAACCCATGGTGAAAAAGTGGCATATGGCACGATGACTCAACTTGTTTTAGAAAATAGACCACTCGAAGAATTGGATCGCTATATTGACTTTTACCTCAAGTTAGATTTACCATTAACATTAGCTGATATATACTTAGATCAAGCGACAGACGATGAACTCTATCGAATTGGCGAACTTGCCACGGCACCGGATGAGACAATGAAGAATATGCCATTTGAAGTTCGTGCAGCAGATGTTGTTCAAGCGCTTAAAGCTGTCGATATTTACACGAAAGATTTCTTAAAACGAAATAAGATCTCGTGATTAGAAGAAGAGGATGATCAAAGATGAAAAAAATTATTAACGATCCGAGTCATCTGTTGGAAGAAATGCTTGCAGGGATCGATTATGCTCATGGAGATAAACTTGAGCGAATCAAAGATACAAATGTGATCGTTAGGAAAAACAAACGTCAAGGAAAAGTCTCACTAGTTAGTGGTGGGGGGAGTGGACATGAGCCAAGTCATGCAGGCTTTGTAGGTGAAGGTATGCTAGATGCAGCTGTATGTGGTGAAGTTTTCACATCACCTACACCTGATCAAATTTTAGCGGCGATCAAAGCCGTTGACTCTGGTTCAGGTGTACTGTTAATTGTAAAAAATTATACAGGCGATGTGATGAATTTTGAAATGGCCTTAGAGCTTGCTGAAATGGAAGGAATCGAAGTTGATCAAGTGATCGTCGATGATGATATTGCTGTAGAAGACAGCACATATACAGCGGGGAGACGAGGAGTAGCTGGTACGGTAATCGTGCATAAAATTCTTGGTGCCGCGGCTGAACAAGGCTTGAGTTTGCTTGAATTAAAAGAACTTGGAGACAAATTAGTTGAGCAAATCAAAACAATTGGTGTCGCAATCCATGCTGCCACAGTTCCTGAAGTAGGTAAGCCTGGATTTGAACTTGCAGATGATGAACTGGAATATGGTGTTGGCATTCATAGTGAGCCTGGTTATCGTCGAGAATCGATTAAGTCAAGTCGTGAGATTGCTGAAGAGTTGATCTCAAAATTAAAACAAGAATTTAACTGGCAATCAAATGAGCGATTCGGTGTGTTTGTGAATGGCTTAGGTGCAACACCATTAATGGAGCAATATGTTTTCCTTAATGATGTTAAACAACTGATTGAAGCTGAAAACTTACAAATCGAGTTTAAGAAGGTTGGTAGCTTAATGACATCGATTGATATGGCTGGTCTTTCTTTAACGTTTGTTAAGTTAACAGAACAAGAATGGCTCGACTATTATCATGCACCAGTTCAAGTTACTTCTTGGGGAGGATGACAATGTTAACGACAGAAAATACAGTTCAATGGCTGACTAAGTTTGGCGAAATCATCAGCATGAACAAAGCTTACTTAAATGAATTGGACAGTCGCATTGGTGATGGTGATCATGGGTCAAATATGGTACGTGGTGTCGAAGCGATGCTTGCTCAATTTGAGGCAATGGAGTTTAATCATGCTAAAGATGTTTTTAAAGTAACGGCAATGGCTTTGTTGAGTAAGATCGGCGGTGCCTCAGGTCCGCTCTATGGATCAGCCTTTATGGAAATGGCAAAAGTAGCTGAGACAAATGATTTAGTAACGATTCTAACTGCTGGTCTCAATGGGATAAAGAAACGTGGCAAAGCTGAAGTTAATGAGAAAACAATGATTGACGTTTGGGAGCCGGTTTGTCAGGCACTTGCAGAAAATAACTTAACCAAATCAATCATTGATCAAGCGGTTCAAGCAACGAAACCATTAAAGGCGACTAAAGGAAGAGCTTCTTATTTGGGTGAACGCTCAATTGGTGAGATTGACCCTGGAGCGATGTCGAGTGCCTATTTATTTGAGGCATTATTGGCGGGTGAGCTGATCGATGGCTGATCAACGCTCAATTGGGATTGTGATTGCTTCTCATGTCGAAGAGTTAGCTAAAGGGACTTATTTATTATTACAGGAAAGTGCTCCAGATGTTTCAATCACATACGTAGGTGGAACAGATGATGGGGAAATTGGCTCTAGCTTTGAAAAGATTTTAACTGCAGTTGAAGCGAACGATGCAGATGAGCTATTTGCTTTTTATGATTTAGGAAGTGCTAAAATGACATTAGAGATTGTCCAAGAAACATCAGACAAAACAATTCATCTAATGGACACCGCGCTAATTGAAGGAGCTTTTGCGGCAGCAGCATTGCTTCAAGGAAACTATTCGTTAACTGAAATAAAAAAACAGTTGGTTCCACTCACAATAAAGTAAACCTTAAATCCGTCGTAGTAAACTGCTGACGGATTTAAGCATCTTCAAATAGCTAGAATCCAAGATCGTATTATTTGTAAATTGGTGATATATTATAATTAAGCGCTTTCATTAGCAGGTGATATCCAGTTATTTGATGGTAGAAATATTAACTTTGTTTAACATAATTAAACGCATCTGATAAAGTATCAATTTTTGATTGAGTCTTACAACATCAGGATTGAACAAAGATAAGGAGATGAGCGGTAAAATGACTCCACGGTATAAAGTGTTGATTGTTGATGATGGAGTGTTAATTAGACAAGGGATAATTCATTATATTGATTGGGATCAAGAGGGCTTTGAAATTGTTGGTGATGTTTCTAATGGTCAAGAGGCACTAGAATTGTTACCTAAAGTGATGCCGGATATTATTATTACCGATATTGTCATGCCATTGATGGATGGGATTACGCTAATTGAAACAGTCAAACAGGACTATGCGAATATTGATGCCATTGTTTTAAGCAGTTTTGATGATTATGATTACGTTCGCAGTACATTTAAAAATGGTGTCTCAGACTATATTTTAAAACCTAAATTAGATGCTGCTTTGCTATTAGATACATTAAGGCGGGTCGCTAATCAGCGCTCACCACATGCTCAATCGAATGAAATGAGACAACAGAATGCGATCGATTCTGTTCAATCTCTCGCCGAAAAGCTGATTGCTGGGTATAGCCCAGTCGCAGCGGCAGAACAGTTAGCGACCGTATTGACAAAGCCTTGACTTTGTTTTATTGAATTGATGACTGTCAAAGATATTGATTTAAATTATTACCTTAAAATGAATTTATTCAATGAACAAGAGTTTGATTACTACGTGATTGAGTCAGGATTAAAAACACGCTTGTTGTTATTAAATTTTGATCAACCGAATTTTGATGATTGGCTTGATCAATTTAAAGCAAAAAATGATTCAGATGAAAGTGATCTAACTTGGCTTATATCCGAACCATCTGATCTGGTATGAGCTGTGTGATCAGTATGGTTTGTATGTAATTGATGAAACGAATCTAGAGACACACGGACTCTGGCGTTATGGACAAAAGGAATTGGAGGACACGGTACCAGGCAGTCGTCCAGAGTGGACTGAAAATTTACTTGATCGTTGTCAATCGATGTTGCAACGAGATAAGAATCATCCATAAAAGGAAATTCCGTTCCGTTCGTAAAAAATTAGGGAAAAAGAAGAACTTAACGGCAATCCGTCAGTTGAACAACAAGGAACAACGTTGGATGCTAGACCAAGACCATAAAGTGAGTCGTGCAATTGTTGATTTTGCGAAAGAGAATAACATTTCTGTCATTCGTTTAGAACAATTAGCGAATATTAGACAGACGACAAGAACCAGTCGTAAAAACGAAAAGAATTTGTACACATGGTCATTCTATCGACTCTCTCAATTCATTGAATACAAAGCTA
>DUPD01000001.1 GCA_012838505.1 Bacilli bacterium
CACGTGATAAATCCCCCTTAAATATTAATATAATAACACCATTGTTAGTTATATTATAACATTAATGTAATATTAAGGGGGCGTTTTTTCGATATTTATCACGAAGAATTTTTACTCTTCATAGCTGTTCTTCGCAACCGATAAATTCAAATAAATGGGGGAGATAAAATTGAAGATTTTAATTTTAGGTGCTGCAGGTCAAATAGCTCAGATGCTTAGACAGAGGATGTTAGATGAAACAGACCATTCATTAGTCCTTTATGCCAGACATGCTTATCAATGTTAGATGTTAATCGCGAAACCATTATCTCTGGTGAATTCTGAAGAGTCTGCGTTAATCTGCGGAACTGTTGAAAATTCAGGTTTATCGTACACCATGCATTTGTAGCAATCTCACTTGTTGTATCGTCTCTTATGATCGATGTAATTACTTTGATATCTGTACAGGAGCGTACGAAGGAAATTGGTATTCTTCGAGCAATTGGTGGCTCAAAGTCCGACGTATCGAGTATGTTTAATGCAAAAACTGTCATTATAGGTTTTGCATCTGGTTTACTATGGGTTACCGTTACTTATTTCTTGTGTATCCCAATTAATATGATTCTCCATCAAGTAACTGGAATCGAAGGGCTTAATCTCTTTTTACCTACTAATAAAAAACATCAATTATGGCTGAGGCAAAGAACAGCAAAAAGACAAAGGAATTCAGTTGCTACTGAATTCCTCTGTCTTATCACTGTATTAAATTTAAAAACTGTTGGGTTCTATCCTTTTGTGGTTTTGTAAAAATATCATTAGGTTTACCCTGTTCAACAATGACACCTTGATCGATAAAAATAATCTCATTAGCGACTTCTTTAGCGAAATTCATCTCATGAGTAACCACAATCATTGTCATACCATCTTCTGCTAAGTCTTTCATAACTTTTAACACATCGTGGACAAGCTCTGGATCAAGAGCTGAAGTTGGTTCATCAAAAAGCATAACTTTAGGATCCATTGCTAGTGCTCGAGCGATTGCTACTCGTTGCTCTTGTCCACCAGATAATTGAGCTGGATAGGAGTCTTTGTAAGAAAGTAGCCCAACTTTTTCTAAAAGTTGTTCACCAATTATTACTGCTTCAGCCTTTGGCATTCTTTTTACTGTGATTAATCCTTCGATAACATTTTCAATCGCTGTTAAGTGTGGGAAAAGAGCGTAACTTTGAAAGACCATTCCAGTTTGTCGTCGTAACTTCAGAACTTCGTTTTCTGAAACGCGTTTAGAGAAATCTACCTCTAATCCATCAATATTAACAACTCCATGATTAGCTATTTCTAATCCATTGATACAGCGTAATAAGGTTGATTTTCCAGAACCAGATGCTCCAATGATAACAATAACTTTTCCTGTTGCTATTTCTAAATTGACATTCTTAATGACTTCTAATTGATCAAATGTTTTTTGTAATCCAGTGATCTTAATCATGTAATCCCCCCGGATCTTCCAATATGTCGCTCAAGCCTATCTTCAACTTTTCCTTGGATGATTGATAGAATAAAGCAAATAATCCAATAAATTAGAGCAGAAATGCAGTAAACAAACAGAAACTCATAGTTTGTAGCTGCAATTTCTTGTGCCCGCCGGAACATTTCAGTCACTAAAATGAGTGATGCAAGTGAAGTATCCTTTACTAATCCAATAAAAGAATTTGATAAAGGTGGTATAGATACTCTCGCGGCTTGTGGAAGTATAATTCTTCTAAGTGCCTGACTGCGCGTCATTCCAACAGAATAAGCAGCTTCCCACTGAACCTTCGAAATTGATAATATAGCAGCACGGATAATTTCAGATGTATAAGCACCTATATTTAGCGAAAACCCAATTATTGCTGAAGGTAGGGGATCGATTGTTAGTCCGATTGTCGGTAATCCATAAAAGATAATAAAGAGCTGAACTAATAATGGCGTGCCTCGAAATAAGGAAACATAAAACCGAGCGATATATTGAAAAAGTTTATTTCCAAAAATTCTTGATATAGCGGTCAAAAAGGCAAAGATAAGTCCAATTGAGAATGTTATAATTGTTAGCGGAATTGTGTACTTAATCGCACCTTCGAGTAGTGGAATAAATGAATGTTGCATAATTCTCATTAGTTTTTCTACTCGTTCAGGATTTTGAAAAATTGAATTAAGAAACATCTTCGCCAAACCATTTTTCTGAGATTTTTTTCAGAGTTCCATCCTCTCGCATCTCATTTAAGATCTTATTAAATTCTTCAACAAGCTCTTCATTCCCTTGTCGAAATGTAAATGCATTTTCTGATGCGTCACTTGCTTCATCAACAATTACAATCGGAGCATCTGGTCGCTGTTGTAAGAAGTCAAGGGCGGATATTTTGTCATTGAAAGTGCCTTCTACTCGCTTAGATATAACGAGGTCAATCGCTTGATTAAATCCATCTACCTTTTCAAGCTCAGCCCCGTACGATTCCGCTAGGCTTGCATAGTTACTTGTTAAGGTTTGAGCAGATTTTTTACCATCAATGTCAGCAAAACTGTTGATATCCTCATTATCTTCATGAATTAATAAAACAGCATTTGACCGGGTGTATGGCTCTGAAAAATCATATTTTTCTAATCGCTCTTCATTGATCCCGACTTGATTTGCAATAACGTCAAAACGTTTAGCATCTAAGCCTGCAAAAATTGCATCCCATTGTGTTTCATGAAATTTAGCTTCAATACCTAATCGATCAGCAATCTCTGTAATAATTTCAATATCATAGCCTGTTAAATCTCCTGAGTCATCGTGAAATGAAAAAGGTGCGTATGTTCCTTCTGTTCCAATATTTAGTACACCAGCTTCTTTAATTTCCTCTAGCAAATTACTACTCTCATCAGTTGGTGTGTCAGCGTCAGTATTTTGCTCAGAACAAGCCGCCAGCACCGTAATTAATACAAGTAATACAGATAAAAATATTTTTCTCATTAATTAATCCCACCATTCCTATATGTTTATTACATATTAATTTAATTATTTTCTATTGTCAACTTAAATATTAAGCAAAATTCTAGGTTACTTTTAAATTCAATGAATATAAAGGGAATATTCAATATATATTGACAAATCTAATTATTTGAAATAATCTTAAATTATATAATTCATATTAATATAATGCGAATACAAGGAGATTGATAGAGATGAAATTGAAGACAAGATTAATACATGCAGGAGAAGAGGAAGATTTATCTACTGGTGCAGTAACAGTACCTATTTATCAGGTAAGCACATTTAAACAAGAAACTGTTGACTCAAACAAAGGTTATGATTATTCCCGTGCAGGTAATCCAACTAGAGCTGCCGTGGAACGTTATATTGCTAATATTGAAGGCGCAAAATATGGTTACGCATTTTCTTCTGGTCTAGCAGCACTTTCTACGATTTTAATGACATTTAAAGCTGGAGATCACTTTATTGTGAGTAACGATGTATATGGTGGAACATTTAGATTATTAAACCAGGTCTTTAATCGTTTAAATTTAACGTCAACATTTGTTGATGCAACTGATCAAGATAAGATAAGAAAAGAAATTAGGCCTAATACTAAAGCTGTCTTTATTGAGACACCAGGAAATCCTCTATTTAAAGTGATTGATATTAACAAATTATCAAAGCTTACCAAAGAAAATAATTTGCGATTAATTGTCGATAATACATTTTTGACCCCCTATTGGCAAAACCCGTTAGATTTAGGTGCAGATATTGTCTTTCATAGTGCGACAAAATATTTAGGTGGACATAGTGATGTCTTGGCTGGAGTTATTGCCATTAATGACAGTCAATTAGCTGAAGAAATCAATCTTGTTCAAAAAGCTGTCGGAGCAGTTCTTGGACCACAAGACTCTTATTTATTATTAAGAGGAATGAAGACGCTCGGGATTCGAATGGAAGAGCATGAGAAAAATGCAAGGGAGATTGCAAAATGGCTCGATAACCATCCGAAAGTTAAAAAAGTATATTATCCAGGATTAAAAACACATCCTGGCCATGAATTATCAAAAAAACAAGCTCGCGGATTTGGTGGTATCCTTTCTTTTGAAATCAAAGAAAAGGAACGGATTGATGATATTTTATCACGATTTAAAATTTTTAAATTAGCTGTTAGTCTTGGAGCAGTTGAAAGTCTTGTCTCTGTTCCTGCTAAAATGACACATGCAACTCTACCTAAAGAATTACAAGATGAATTAGGTATCTCTGATGGATTAATTAGAATTTCAATTGGAATTGAAGATGTTGAAGATTTAATTGAAGATTTAGAAGTAGCATTGCAGTAAAAAGAAGCAAATCATTTAAATACAGATATGAGAGAATCTATTTTGAAGGAATAACTTCTAGTATCTTATTAAATGGTAGCACTATAAATAATTTGCCGATAATTTGAGGAAAAGAAAATTCATATGATTAACTTAGTAAGTGTCAAGTAATCCCCAGTCGTTTTCAGCTGGGGATTATTTGACGTATATTTATATAAATCAGCTAAAATCATATCAAAAGTTAAGAATTCCTTAAGAAATTCATTCACTAATTAATAAGAATTGGTTGGTATGATCAATTTAACCTTCAGATTAAAAAGGGGGGAGGATGGCATTCACTTCAAATTGCCTGAATTGACTTAGTTGAATTATGATACAATTTGAGCAGAAGCAAATTGGATAAATGTTACTGTGAAGGGGTGGGCGGAATGAATATTTTAGTCTGTGATGATGATAAAGAAATTGCTGATGCAATTAAGATCTATTTAGAGAATGAAGGTTATACGGTGTTCAAAGCTGCAGATGGATTGGAAGCAATCGCGCAACTTGATCAACATGAGATTCATTTAATTATTATGGATATTATGATGCCAAAAATGGATGGCATAAAAGCAACAGTGAAAATTAGGGAGGAACATCAAATTCCGCTGATCATGTTGTCTGCTAAATCTGAAGACTATGATAAAATTCTTGGACTTAATATCGGTGCAGATGACTATGTGACAAAGCCATTTAACCCACTTGAATTGATTGCACGTGTTAAGTCGCAGTTAAGGAGATATACGGCGCTAGGGAGTATGGAGATGAAACAACATGTTTATAAAACTGGTGAACTGATCTTAGATGATGAACAAAAATTAATTACAGTAGATGGTGAGCCGGTGCATTTGACACCTGTGCAGTACAAAATACTAAGACTACTTATGATGAATACCGGTAGAGTTTATTCAATTGAGGATATCTATGAAAAAGTCTGGAACGAGCCATCATTTAACCCGGAAAATACGGTTGCCGTACATATTCGTAAAATAAGAGAGAAAATCGAAATTAACCCGAAAGAACCAAAATATTTAAAGGTGGTGTGGGGCGTTGGATACAAAGTCGAGAAAATTTAGCCATTCAATTTTCATTAAAATAATTGTCTTTCTCATGATGATTGTCGGTGTTGGAGGTTCAGTTTATACGGCAATCACCATTTACGAAACAACAAACGGAAATTTAGAAAAGATCTTTGAAGAAAATTATACAGACAGTACGTCTTTTAAAAGAGAATTTGAAGATGTCGTTTATCAACTTGCTCTTCTGATTGATTTTTATAAAAGTGAAGAGCATATACTAGCAGGAGAAACATTGGATAATGATCCTTTTGAAGAAGTAACAGACGAGATGAGGCAAGAGCTGATTGCTGATCAGATGAGATATTATCAACTGACATTAAACAATATCGGAAAACGGGAAGGGCTCATCTACTATGCGACAGATGGTGAACATATATTTACGAATACGAATCAAACGGATAAAACGAGATTTAAGCAACACCCTGCTTATTATATTAGTGAGGACTTTGACGTTGAATTGTATCCAGTTGATATAACACAATACTATAGTACGTCTGATTTCATTCACCGAACAAATAATCCGATCAATACAAAGATTTATGTTGCTTATCCAGATACTTATTTGTCGTCAATTTCAAGTGACTGGGCTGCAACAAGGGCAGAAATAAGCAGCCAAATCAATTATTTAATCGTCTTCATGAGCATGATTTTTGTTGGTTTTATTTACTTGGTTGTGACAACAGGAAGACATTCATTTAAAGATAAACGTGTTCATATGCGTTGGTTAGATAAGTTTTACGTTGATTTGAACTTGATTGTATGTTTCCTAGTAACACTATTCTGGATTTTTATTGTAGAATATATGATTTATTTTGGAAAAACTGAAAAGTTTGGGCTCACTGCAATTACAATGCTTGTAGCCGCAATCTTAATGAGCCTATTTTTATCCTTAGTCAAACATATGAAAAACAAAACAATTTTCAGACACTCTTTATTGTACACGGTGTTGCGAGCGCTGTATCGCATGGTGAAAGACACTTATGACAGCGGTAGTTTAGGTGTGAAGATAGTCGTTGTTGTGATTTTGTATCCCATCATTACAGTCGTATCAGTTGTTCTTTTTCCAATTACGATTGGCGTAGCGGTTTGGTTGGCACTGAGACAAGTAAAGTCGTTTCAGAAAATTCAAGAAGGTGTCGAATTGATGAAAGAAGGAAATCTCCAGCATCAAATTGATCTTGATGGAACAGGGGAATTTGCAAAACTTGCAGCAAATATTAATGGCATCAATGAGAATTTCAAGCAAGCCGTCCATAATGAGCTAAAAAATGAACGAATGAAAACGGAACTGATCACGAATGTCTCACATGATATTCGAACACCGCTGACATCTTTGATTACGTATACCGATTTATTAAAAACTGAGACAGATCCTGAAAAAATTCAAGAATATGTTGAGATACTTGATCAGAAATCAAAACGACTTAAAGTATTGACTGATGATTTATTTTCAGCAGCTAAAGCTTCAAGTGGTGATATTCCTGTTGATTTACAGCAGATCGATGTTGTTGCGCTAGTCAATCAGGGCATTGGTGAGGTTAGTGAACAAATTTCCGAGAAAAATTTCACCTTCAAATTGAACTATGCAGAGGAAAAGATGTATGTTCTCGCAGACGGAAAGTTACTCTGGCGTTCGATCGAAAATATTCTTTCTAATATTTTCAATTACGGATTAGAGGGTTCTAGAGTATATATTGATATTCTTAATGACGGTGATCAGACACTGGTTAGCTTTAAAAATATATCTAAATATGAATTGAATATTACTGAGGATGAACTGATGGAACGTTTCAAACGTGGGGATGAGTCGAGGACTAGCCAAGGAAGTGGGCTAGGGCTATCGATCACCAAAAGTCTAATTGAAAATCAAAATGGTCAGTTTGAAATAAATATTGATGGCGATTTGTTTAAGTCAATGATCTATTTACCTAGTGCTGAAAATATTGATAAACCTAAGAGTAACTAAATAACTGAAGATAGGAGTGCGCATTGATGCATGAGACAATCGAAGACATAAATGTGGACTTTACTGACTATTACCACGAGCATTACAATGAAATGTATTATGTAGCGAAGCGGATCGTTAACAATCATTATAGTGCGGAAGATGTTGTCCAAGAAGCGTATATTAAAGCATACAATAATTACGGTCATCTAATTGAAAAGTCGAAATGCCGCGCTTGGCTAAGAACAATCGTGATTCGAACCGCGATTGATTATTATCGCAAGCATACAAAATATGAGACAGTATCAGTTGAAGAAGGTGCAGAAACTGGTCAGTTCCTTCGCTGTCCTAAAAGCTGTGTTGAAAATCAACTTTACTGGAGCTTTGAGCAAGCTCAAATTTCTGGAAAAATAGAAGCATTGCCACAGAGTATGCAAGCCGTGCTAAAAATGAAGATTTCAACGGATGGAAAAGATCAAGATATTGCGGATCAATTGAACATTTCCCTTTCAGCGGTAAAAACACGATTACATCGGGCACGGAAGCAATTAAAAGCTGAACTGGAAACTGCGAACCTATAATTATATAAATATTGGCCATCTGGAATCTGTAATTCAGATGGCTTTTTATTTTCAGATGAATAATTTGAAGAGATAAGTTACTATTATTCATTATAGAGATAATTTTTGAAAGAATCATATAGACAGAGAGTGTCCCATTTTGAAAAACATGACATTGCTCACTTTGTGTCCTGTTTTTAGTTTAAAAACAATCTAATCTGATGGTGAAAGGAGGAAACCGTGTGATGGATCAACAAAAAATAGGAGTGTTTTTGAAAGTACTTCGGAAGGAAAAAGGTCTAACCCAAGAACAGTTAGCGGAATACTTGAATACGTCGCGTCGAACGATTTCTCGTTGGGAAACAGGCAGAAACATGCCAGATTTAGATTTACTCATTGAACTGTCAGATTATTATGATGTTGAGTTAAGAGAACTCCTTGATGGAGAAAGGAAAAGTGAGAGAATGAATAAGGACTTAGAAGAAACGGTGTTGAAAGTTGCTGATTATAGTAATGATGTAAAAATTCGTCTGATGAAAAAACTTCACATTTTATCATGGGTTGGTGTAGTTAGTTTTATTATCTATTTAGTTTTCGAAGCTACGGGGTTAGCGGAAGCTGGAGTGATGAAAAACATTGCTGACTTTAGCCACGGATTATCTTTTGCAATGTTAATTATTGCAGTTATTTATACGAGTAACGTGATTGTGAAAATTAATCTATTTAAGAAACGAATCTTTCAGCGAAAATAACTTTTAATAACAAGACTTTGTATCACTGATAAAACAAGTGATGTGGAGTCTTGTTATTTGTTTATCTTCTTTCAAATAAATTTGTGTGTGTATTTGCAATGGTTAAGCGCTTCTACCATGTTTTTTGTTTTTAATTTTACTCCTGACCTATTTTTATCAGTAATATATTCTCTAACAGGTTGCATCACTTTAAGCTATTTTATAAAAGCTAGCATCAAATAACCCCCCCTAATGAATCCTTTAAGGAATATTGTCTTAACCTTGTGTTAGAGCCCGAACAAGAAGTTGAGAGAAATTCTATTATTAGTAAGTTAACAGAGATGAAGCGTTTTATTTGTCAAGATTCACAAGGATTGGCTGAAAAATTTCACGAGCTGACAAAAGAATTCCAACAACAAGAGGAAGGGTATCGACCAATATTTTTTAGGTGATTGTCGTTATTTTTCACTTGCTTCTTTGGCGGATATTCTAAAATTAAGTCCACGACAAACGCAACGAATGATAAAAAAGTTTTATGGGAAAAGTTTTTTCGAAAAGGCATTAGAAGCAAAAATGAACGTCGCTATTTTACTATTAACGGAAACAAGGGAGAGTATGACAAGTATTTCTGATTATATTGGTTACTCTTCACCAGAGCATTTTAGCTACGCATTTCGACACTATTTTGGTGTTAGTCCCTCTGAATATCGGAAAAAAGCAATAGCAAAGACATCATCTGTATAGTTACTAATGACAAGTCTGAATTTTTGTTTCATAATAAAGTAAAAGGAAGAATAGGAGTTGAGTTGTAATGACAAAGGAAGCACTATTAATCGTCGATATGAGTAATGATTTTATTGCTGATGATGGGACGTTAACAGTCGGTAAGGCGGGGCAAGAAATTGTGCCGTATATTAAAACTTTGGCGGAGGATTTTTTAGCAGAAGGTAATCTCGTTGTTGTCTCAATGGATGCACATCAACCGGATGATCCTCACTTTGAATTGTGGCCGGTGCATAATGTTGTTGATACAGAAGGGCAACAGCTATACGGGGAATTAAACGATTGGTTCCAAGCAAATAAAGATAACGAAAATGTTATCTATGATCCCAAAACAAATTATAATGCCTTTTTCCAAACGGGTTTAGCTGAAAGATTAAAGACAGCAGGAGTAGAGAAAGTCCATACAGTAGGTGTTACGACAGATATTTGTGTCTTTTTAACAACGGCTGGAGCCGATGCTGAAGGGTTTAAAACGGCCACCCATAAGCGAGGGGTTGCTACATTTACCGATAATGGTGAAGTGATGTTGGATCATATGAAGCGTTGTTTCCATACTGAAGTGATTGAGTAGACCTTTACTAAAGAAAGTTAGGTGAGACAAATGAAATTAGGTTTTATTAGCGATACGCATGGTGGTTTTGAGGATACGATTGAAGCACTTGAAGGATTAACAGATGCAGAACAAATCTGTCATATCGGTGATGTGCTCTATCATGGACCACGTAATGATTTGCCGAAAAACTACAATCCTAAAGAGTTGGCGGAGCTATTGAAAGAGCGCCAAGATATCGTCTACGTGCGAGGAAATTGTGATGCGGACGTGGATGAAATGGTGTTAGAACATGATCTTTCGACAAGATCACATGTGATCGAATTTGATGGCTATCGGTTCTATCTCGTGCATGGTTATGAAGAGACTGAAACGGAGCGGATTCAACAGGCTAAAGCACTTGGCTGTCATGTTGTTGTTTCTGGCCATACACATGTCAAGGTGCTAGAAAAGAAAGATGGGATCATCGTTCTTAATCCAGGGAGTACGACAATACCGAAAGACGGGTCACGTTCATATGCATATTATCAAGATGGTGAAATTAGTTTATATGATATTGACGAGCAAAAAGTGATTCAGAAAATAGAGCTGTAAATAGCTTATAAACCAAAAGCCCGAACAATTTGTTCGGGCTTTAATCATCATCAATATAATTAAGACTTCCTCTTCTCAATAATATCTTTATGAATACTGGTAATATTTTTTGCTTTTTTAAAGAGATTCGTACTGTAGCTACCTACGTGCTTTAGCGTAACTTTTTTACCTAAAGATTCGTATTTATCTACCATTGCGCTAATCGCTTCGACACCAGAATAGTCCATCACTTTTGCCTTTTCGAAATCAAAAATCACGTGATCTGGGTCGTCATTTGGTGTAAATAAATCTTTAAAGTTCAAGACAGATCCAAAGAAGACTGAACCGTTCAATTTGTATGTCTTCGAACCATCAGGATTATTGATCTCAAATGCGTCTGCTTCAGTTCCCTTTTTCCAGGCAAATACGAGTGCAGAAAGAATGACTCCGATAAAAACTGCTGTCGCCAAGTCAGTGAGAATTGTAATTAAGGTGACTGCAATCATGACAATAATATCTGCTCTAGGAATTTTTCCGCTGTATTTGAGACTTTCCCATTTAAATGTTCCGATTACAACCATAAACATTACCCCAACTAAAACTGCTAGTGGAATGACGCCAATAATACTTGATCCGAACAAGATAAATGTCAGTAACCCTAATGGTGCTACTAATGCGGAAATTCTAGTTCGACCACCAGATTTAATGTTAATGATCGATTGTCCGATCATCGCATCACCGCCCATTCCACCAAAAAGCCATTCGCCAAGTTACCAAGTCCTTGGGCGACGATTTCTTTATCGGTATCCCCTTTCGTATCAGTCATTTCATCGATCACTCTTAAAGTAAGTGATGCTTCAGTTAATCCCACCAAACCAGCGATAAATGCATAAGAAAAAATCGTCTGGAGAGTTTCCCAATTTAGTGAGATTTGAGGAAGATAAAATTGAGGAAGGCCACCTTTTAGGCTCATTCCAGCAAAATCTTCTACAGTTTGTAGGTGGTAACCTGCAAACTCACTTAAGCAGACTGCAACGACCGTAACAACAACAATTGCGACGAGGCTAGAAGGTATTTTTTTATTTAATTTAGGAAAGAAGTGAATAATAACCATTGTAACGATAACAAAGAAAAGCATAATAACTAAGTCAAAGCCTTGAAGCCATTCTTTCCCTGTTGCTGTATTGACCTTGAATAACTCAATTTGAGAAAAGAAGATCAGCATTGCCAGTCCATTTAAAAAACCGAGCATAACCGGGTAAGGAATAATGCGAGCGTACTTTCCTAGTTTTAAAATACCAATGACCAGCTGAATAACTCCCATTAAAATAACTGCTGCAAATAAATGATCTAAACCGTGAGAAGCGACTAAAGCTGCCATAACGACAGAGATTGATGCAGTTGATGAACTGATCATTCCTGGTCTTCCTGTAAAGAGTGCTGCGACCAATCCCATAACAACAGCTGTTTGCAAACTCAGCATCGGACTTACCCCGGCGACAAAAGCAAAAGCGATTGATTCAGGAACGAGTGCGAATGCTACTGTTAAACCTGCTAAAATCTCACTAGTAAAATTGATTTTACTAAACGGCTTTAAAAATTTATTGCTTAAAATATTCGATTTTTTAAGACTCATGATGTCCTCCTTCGTGCTGTTAAGCCAAAAGATATCTTAACACACGGGTGAATTAATGCAATTGTTCGGCAATTTGTCGATGGGTTTTTCAAGAAAGATTTAGAGTATGTTGGTATAATAGACTAATCGACTCTAGGTAAACGAAATGATTAAATAAGGGGAACTAAGATATGGATGCAACAAAAAGAGAAAATATAAAAATAGGCATGAAGGTAAGTGTTGTTAAAAAACAGGACCAACGATCTGGAAAGCTAACAGAAGGCGTCGTTCTAAGAATTTTAACAAATGCGGCGACACACCCGCACGGGATTAAAGTGATGCTTGAAGGAAAAATTGTCGGTCGGGTTAAAGAGATATTGGACTAAAAAAGGCGTTGATCTTAAATCTAGGAGGGAATGCAAAATGAGTATTTATGATCTTGAAGTGGCTCTTGAAAATGGTGAAAAGTATCGACTAGATAAGTACAAAGGAAAAACATTATTAATTGTCAATACGGCATCTAAATGTGGTTTTACGGGTCAATTTGATGATTTGCAAAAATTGTATGAAAAGTATCAAGCGGATGGTCTTGTTGTTTTAGGTTTTCCATCGAATCAGTTTAAACAAGAATTAGATTCAGCTGAAGAAGCGGCAACGGCCTGTCGATTGACATATGGCGTAAACTTTCCGATGCATGAGCTTGTTAAAGTCAATGGCGTTGATGCACATCCGCTGTTTAAATTACTAACAGAAGAAACGAAAGGTTTTCTCAGCAAAAAAGTGAAGTGGAACTTTACCAAGTTTTTAGTCGATAAAAATGGACAGGTCGTTAAGCGCTTTGCACCAAATGATAAACCGTTAGATTTTGAAGAAGAAGTGAAGCAGTACCTATAGTTTGCCGAGTGATAAATGTAATTTAAAATGGTAAATATATGCGGTATAGTGTTGGTAGATTGTTAACTCAAAGGTGGTCGGTACTCCCAAGGCGAGCTTGGGGTGGTACCATATGACGACATATGAAACTGTTATTGTTTTTATCGGGATCGCAGGTCTGATCTTGGCAGTAGTCGATCATATAAAGAAACAAAAATAATCCACCTTTGAGTTTGAGGACTCGGTGGATTATTTTTTAAAGTTAATCTGCCTTGCCGATCGCCTTTGAAGCGAAGCAATCGAACTTAGCCGTCAGTGTTAGTAGCACTGATGGCTTTATTTTATGCAAAAACGATAAACAATATACATTTTAATTACAATTATAGTTTAAACGATCACTCGTTTAAAATCAAGACAAAAGAATAAATGCCCACTTAGCCAATCTTTATTCTTTGGACTAGTCTCTCCAACGTACCCAAGAGACTAAGAGCTGCTGAATAGCTCGTTTTTGGATTTGAAGGTAGGGGATTATTTTTAACTACAAAGCTTGCCTCGCCAAAGTCACCAACGACATCAACCTGATGAATGTTTTTATCAATATCTGGATCAGCAATCAGCCGGACTGTTGTTTGCTTAATTCCTAAACCTGCAAGTGACAATGCGATTGAGACGTTAATGTTCTTAGGAAATTGTTTAATCGCCTCTTGTGCTGTACCTTTAAAAATGACTTTTTCTTTGTTTAATTTTTCATTCGTCAATGAATGAGCGGGTTTACGAGTCGTGAGTGCCACAGTTTGAACGGTAGCTAGTGAGTGTGCATTTTGTAAAAGATCCAATCCACCAATTGCACCAGATGGGAGGTGAATATTATGTTGATGCGCCTCCGCTAATTCAATGACCCTCTGTAAAAGTGATTCATCAACAAGCGCGCCGATACTAATCAGTACGATATCCATATGTTTAATAATTGTAGGAAGGAGGTTTTGAGCCGCTTCTACAGTTGCTGCTTCAACAACGATATCAATATTTGACGTTAAAAAACTCTCCAACTCAGTATACAATTTAACGCCAAACTCAGTTTCTAACCATTCATACTTCTCTTTATTCCTCACATAGACACTCGTGATCTGCATTTGTGCATGGTTGTTTTGATTGATCTCTGTTAGTAAAAATTCAGCAATTGCTCCTGCACCGATTAAACCAATTTTCATCGATTGGCTCCTTTCTTTTTTAAAAAATAACGCTAACTATTTGATTAGGCTAATCATCTCATAAATTAGTAGAGATTGCATTAAAACGAATAGCGAGGATAGTCTTTCTAATTAAATTATTAACTGAAATCGATTCGGATAGTTTTAGACTTAGATCGATCTGAATGAATGAAATTGCTGATCTTGCTTAAATTAGCATTGAATTGTAAAAAAATAAAGATTTCTAGGGGGCGATAGAGTGGATGATTTACATTGGATTTGGCAAACGGTTTTGATATTTTATGTTGGGAGAATAATTTTAAGGTTGGGAGGGAGAAAGTCGATCTCTCAGATGACAATTACTCAAGTGATCGTCATGATAGGTATAGGTTCATTTCGAGGGGGAAAATGAACCTTAAAAAAGAAGCTGATTGATCACTTCTTTGTAATAAGATCATTGTTTCACCCTATTGGAGAACGAGCTTTCAATAGGGTGTTTTTTTAGTGATCACCTTTTAAATGGTAAAAGGGTAGACGATACTGCCGAGTGAGATCAGTTCTGTCCCGTCGAGATCATAATCCCAGAGGCTTGCTGAGATAATTTGATTATTTTCATAAGCTTTAAAGTAGTACTCCGAAGTATTTGTGTGCATAAAAGCAACGTATTTTGTGTAATCATCGGTTCCTTTGTTTGTCAGCACAATACCTTTAGGAATAAAAACGCTATTCATAATATGAAAGCAGGTCATGATCGCCTCTGTATTATTATTTGGAATTTGCGTATGTGTTTTTAAAAATGAGGCACGAACGAAACGATCCGGTGAAGTAAAACTACCTGGGAGGTTTGTTGTCCCTGCTCCTTGTCCAAAAGGTTTTAATGATAGATTGCCCCAGTTAACTTGATCCTGTTGTGTGGTCGACAAATCCAGATAATTTCTTAGATTGGTCAAGTGCCAGCGAATATCAGGGCTATTTGTCATGACACCAATTGGATTCTCAATTATCTCAAGACCTGTTATTGTTTGTTCAATCACAACTGACTTGCCACTTCTGTCCGTTGCAATCCAATGCAGTGGAGCTGCTCTTTTTGTAACTGGATCAGCAAAACCAACGATCGAAGTATTTTTGAGTAGGTCGGTTAAATCATTGATTGAGCTACAATGTCCTAGTAGATAATGAAGGAAGTCTAATGAGGCAATTCGTTCTTTATTATTTGTTGATAAATCATAGTGAGCATACCCTTCAAAATATAAAACAGCTGCAGCAAATCCTCGCTCATTCACACCATCAAAAAAACTCAACATTAGTGTGGTGCTGATAGTGATGAATAGGTTTTTAAAAATTGGCATAGTCGTAAGATTCACGGCTATGCCTTTTGTCTTGCTTTCTAACACCGTTGATTTCCACTTCAGGTGGACGCTTTCCGCGGGCATGGCCTCAACTCTTATTGTTCCACTGTCGTGTCACAATAAGGATTTTCGGACTCATGGGACTGCGCTAAATGCTCGTCCCACCAAAGC
>DUPD01000002.1 GCA_012838505.1 Bacilli bacterium
ACATATCTGAAATAATTTGATTATGTAACTTCAATTCTGAAATAAAACGAAAAAAATAGCACATTATTTCAGATTAGAACCTTAATGAATGTGGAAATGAGAGTCTTGAATAAAGCGCTCAATTACAACAATCAAGCCAACTAAGTAAACAAAACTAAATAAAAAGTCTAAATAGAATGATATGCTTAAATTGTCGAAGCGAATAAAAATACTTAAAAAGGAGGCTAGCAATGAGCATCGAAAAGCAACCAGCAAAGTGGGTGGAGAATTTATTGAGGTTTGGTATTCGCACATACATTGAAAGTCGTTCGAAGATTGTGATTGATCGAAATGATACGATCGATTTGAAACCACCATATATTATTTTAGCGAATCACGTCAACAATTGGGATCCATTGTTTATCAATGCGTATGTTCCTGAAACAATAAGTTTTATTGCAGGTGATTCGTTGTTTCGAAATACTTTCTTGAAAAAACTTTTAGACTATGTAGGTGCGATTCCAAAAGCAAAGTTCAGAAATGATACAAGTACAATCAGAAGTATCATCAAAGCTAAGAAGCATGATCGGGTAATTGGTATATTTCCTGAAGGCAATCGGAATTGGGATGGGAAGACAGAGCCGCTTATGACAGCAACAGCTAAACTAATTAAATTGTTAGATATTCCGGTTGTGATTGCAACAATACGTGGTGGGTATCTTAGTCATCCTAGATGGGCAAATAAACATCGACGTGGAACGATTTCAATTTCATATCAAAAGTTGTGGGATCAAGGTGACTTGAAGAATAAGTCGACTGAAACGATTCACTATCAATTAACTGAGGCTTTAGGACATAATGAAATGGAATGGCAAGCGACAGAAAAAAATCTTTATCAAGGCAAGTCATTGGCAAATTATTTAGAGAGATTACTTTTTATTTGTCCTCACTGTGAAAAAATTGGTCATCTTTATTCTGAAGCAAACCGATTTAGGTGTAGAGCTTGTCAATATGAGATCGAATATACAGAGATTGGTGAGTTTGAGCAAGTGAATTATAATCTGATTCATCAAACACCGCTCGATTGGAATCAGTGGCAACTCAATTTTTTAAACTCAATATTATTAAGACGTGATTCAAAAGAGAAATTAATGATTGATGATCATGTGAAATTATATGTTACTGATGAACATAAACCTTTTAAATTAGTCTCATCTGGGAATATTACTTGGCAGAATCCTGCTAATCAGGTGATTTTTCAAGCTGATAATGGAGAGGACTATCAATTTAAGATTGAAGCAATGAATGGTTTAAATATTCATTTACATCATCAGTTAGATTTTACTTATGAGAATAAATTTTATCGAGTTGAATTTTACCAACCACGAACATCTGCTTATAAATTATTAAAAGTGCTTCAAATTTTGTCTAATGCAATTCGGAAAGAGGAGGTTGTTTCATGATTGAGCCGTATTCGATTGTTATGGACTTTGTGCTTTTATCAATGATTATCGTAATTGCAGCAATTTTAAAAGCAAGGATTTCTATCTTAAGAAAATTAATTGTACCGACATCAATGATTGCAGGTTTCATTGGATTGATTTTTGGACCAGATTTAATCGGACTTATACCTTTTAATATTGATATGTTAGGCGAACTTGTTTATCATTTGATGGCGATTGGCTTTATTGCATTATCGCTTAAAAAGAGGGAAGTAAAAAGCAGCCCAGCTTTATTGAACTCTGGAATGTTAATTGTATCAACATATTTGATCCAAGGAATTGTTGGCTTTGGGCTGTTTCTTTTATTAGTTCAATTTTTTTATCCAGGATTTTTCCCGGGGATCGGATTACTTTTGCCATTGGGTTTTGGGCAGGGACCTGGGCAAGCTTACTCGATTGGGAACCAATGGGAGCAACTTGGTGTCGTTGGTGGTGGAAACCTCGGTTTAACAATTGCCGGAATCGGTTTTATTTGGGCAACAGTAATTGGGATTATTTTAATCAATATTTTAAATAGAAATGAAAAATTTAAGGATGACCCACTGATACACAAAGAGAATGAGAAATTGGTTGAAAAATCAAAACCAAAAGAATTACCGTTAGCAGATGCTCTAGAAAATCTAACTTATCAAATTGCGATTATTGGTTTTATCTATTTGGTTACCCACTTAACGTTATATGGTGTTGAATTTATTCTCACGCCATTAGGGACGTTTGGATCGACACTTGCACAACTGTTAATTGGTTTTCACTTTATTATCGGTAGTTTGTATGCAATGTTATTCCGAGTTATCCTTAATAAGTTGGAGCAAAAAGGGTTTAGACTTGAGCATACACCAAACAATATAATGTTACAGCGGATTTCGGGTTTTTCTTTTGATTATATGATTACAGCATCGATTGCAGCGATTTCAGTGTATGCTTTACAAGAATACTTGATTTCAGTTTTAATCCTGACAACCATCGGTGGGTTCGTCACAATTTGGTTCCTTGTCTGGATCGTGCCAAGACTTTTCCCTAACGAGAAATTAGCGAATACACTTGGATATTATGGGATGTTAACTGGAACGATTTCGACAGGGATGGCACTGATCAAGGCAGTTGATCCTAAATTCCAATCGAATGCGACAGATAATTTAGTCATGGGTAGTGCAACAGCAATTACTTTTGGTTTTCCCTTGCTTTTATTATTGAACGTTCCAATCGTTGGTTATTTAGAGAATCAACCGATCATGTATGTTTATACTTTGATAGGACTAGTTGTTTATTTTGTGGGATTAATGGCTATGTTACTGTATCGATCACGTCGTATTAGTAATAATTAATGCTTCATTATTTAAAGTGATTAATTTAGCAAGAGCGATAATTATCCGAAAATATTTTTAGATGTCAATTGAATAGAACTTTTGTCGAAACTATTGACACTAGGTCTTTTATAACGGATTATTAGTTAAGTAGGCGATATGAAAAGGCAAACTTAGTGAAAGCTAAGGACGCAAAACTAGGGTCTAAGGCGATTGATCGATTCGCTATGGCAGCCGAGTTACCAAAGCACCTCTGATCTCATTTATTAGGGGGTACGGGTATGATAGAGTTTTTCAAAAAAATAATTAAATGCCGTTTGCAGGTGAGGCATAAAATTAGCGTCTATAGTGGTCAGTGTGTCAGGTGCCAGTATAATAGGAATGATGCTTACGATGTTGCTCAAGTACCTTAACTAGAAATTTATGTGGTTAGAATAGTTGTCTTTACTAGGTCAGTTCAGATCTAGTAAAGACATTTTGTTGTGGAGAACTTGAAGGATAATTGTTGCAGTATAAAAGAAAATAACCTTAGACCAGTGATTCTAAGGCATTTTAACTTGATGAAGTAGCTAGTTCGAGGAATCTTTTTTCATGCTGTGTCACTTTTTTTAATAAGAAGTTTGTGGTTTCTTGTGTTTCGATTAATTCAACACGCATGCTGTCATTTTTTATCTCTTGGCGACCGAGTCGGGTATTGATATTTGCAAAACCTTGATCGATTTTTTCGTCCATTGCATCAAAACGCTTGTCCATCTCATCAAGTCTGAGTTCTACCGCATCAAGTCTTTGATTGATTTGATTGAATCTATTATCTATCGTTTTAAATTGTTGCTCAACTTTTTGTCCGAAAATATTTAATGTATCTAGAATTTGATTGAGTACTGTCGATTCTTCCATAAATATCACCTCCTGATGATCTTAGTATAAATGATCTTTAGTGATTTGGGAAGTTCATTAAGCGCATATTAAAATATCTATTTTTAGAAAACGAATGTGACAATTCATTGATTATGATCAAAAAACAAAGGAAATTCTATCTTTGAGGGTTAAAAACCTTTGAAAAATAATTTTTTCTAGTAGTATAATAGAGAGTCTAGAAACACTTTAGTGGGGGATCTTATGAGGAAAATTGCGATCATTGGTTCTGGTGGTGCTGGAAAATCAACTTTGGCTCGACAATTAAGTGAAAAGCTAGCTATTGACGTCTATCATTTAGATGCATTATTCTGGCAACCAAATTGGGTTTTAGCATCGAGAGAAACACAACGAGAGATACAAAGTCGTTTGGTGAGGCAGGATAGTTGGATTATCGATGGAAATTATGGGAGTACCTTTGATCTCCGTTTAACAGCTGTCGATACAATTATTTTTTAGATATTCATCGAGTGATTTGTCTTTATCGGGCGTTTAAAAGAGTAATCCACTATCGAAATCAGACGAGACCAGATATGGGAGAAGGTTGTGAAGAAAGATTTGACTTTAAATTTTTTAAATGGATTTGGGACTTTCCCCAAAAAAGAAGACCAGCATTAATTAAAATGTTAGAAGAGCTTTCGGATGAGAAGAACATTATCATATTGTCTTCGTTAAAGGAAGTTAGAAAATTTAAGAAACAGAATGAGGGTTGAGAGCATGGAAGATGATCAAGCAATAAAGCGAGATAACCATCAAGTCTTTGCTTACATGAGTAATTACTTAAATCAAGCACCAGATTTTATTAAAAAAGCAGACATTGATGCGTTAGTCGAGGTAGGTGTGTCAGAGGAATATGCGTTTAGAACAATTTTGGCATCGGCATTTGGTCTGGATATTGTCGATGATCGCGCAGATAAACGATTATTCCATCATTATTTTAATCAGATGATTCATCGGCTTGAGGTGAATGATTATCAGAATAACCCCTATTATCAAAAAATCAAAATACCATCGCTGAAAATTGGTCAAAGTGAGTTGAAATATGAAAAATATCAGGCATACGAGGGTTTTGTTTTCAATGATATTGTCCAACAAGCGAATAGACGACAAATTCCTCAAGTTGGTTTCTTTTCAACAGAGTTTGAGTTTCCAGCCATTTTAGAGAATGATCGGATTTGGATGACGATTACACCAAATGAAATTGAAACGATGAAAGAGCCAGTGGACAGTGCATTTGGAAATGTACTTACTTTTGGGTTGGGGCTTGGCTATTATCCGTTTATGGTTTCTGAAAAGGACAATGTTGAACGGGTTACGATTGTTGAAAGTAATCAAGATGTGATTGATTTGTTCAAAACTTATATTTTACCGCAATTTACACACCGAGAGAAAATTAATATCATTAAAGCAGATGCATTTGAATATGCTGAAACGCAATTAGCTAAGCAAAACTATGATTATATTTTTACCGATTTGTGGCACGATGTATCTGACGGGATCGATCTCTATTTGAAAATGAAGCAATACGAGAAGCATAGTCCAGAGTCAATTTTTTCTTACTGGATTGAAAAATCAATTTTATGTTACTTGTAGAACTGCTGAGGATAAAAAGGATCAATCCAGTCATTTAAGTGGTGGTGAACAGACAAGATTAAAGCTGGCGAAGCGATCAGGTTGTGGTTATGTCAGCTTTTTCTTGGTAGGTATAACATCCTCTTATTAGATGAACCGACTAATTTTTTAGATCTAAAAGCGATTGAGGCTTTGGAACGTGTGATGATTTCATATCAGGGGACAATTCTTTTTGTCACCCATGACCAAAGATTGATTGAGCGCGTCGCTAATCGGAGATATGAAATTAACAATAAACGCTTGATTGAGAATTGACTTGGGCTATGATCGATATCTCAACATTATGTTCGTACGAGGATGAATCATAGAAATAACAAAATAAGGTTAATCAAAACCGAACATTAAAATGTAAGAGTAACATCAGCGTAGTCAAAATACTGAGACACCTGCGGGAAAAGCGTGAGCTGAAGATCCACTTGATAAAGTGATTTTCTTTACCAAGTTAGCTGAAGCCACGCCCGCGGTAAGCGAAGGATTTTGACGTAGCGGTGGGATATTTTATTTCACATGTAAATAACCCGAATCGATTTTGAATCGTTCGGGTTATGTTAAAATTACGATACTTTTTGTCCCAGCCTCTTTTGCTTTTAATCAGGTCGAACAATTTCAAAGATTTCACCGATTTTGGCGTAGTTGTTACCTGCCAATCGGCTTACTGCTGCTAATTGGTCGGGATCAATCCGTTGATCCTCTTGGTAAATGGTTTCATCAATATGATAGTGAACGATTTTACCAATTAACAGATCGACACCAACATTACCGGCTTCACCAAGCTCAACAGCTTTTTCTAAGACACATTCAAAGCGTACTTTTGCTTCCTTGACTCCAGGAACAGAAATCTTTTCGCTTGGTACGGTTGTTAACTTTGCTCGGATCAATTCACTTTCCGTCGGTGCAAGGTTGGCAGCTGTTTCATTAATTTGTTCTACATTTGTTTGATCAACAATATGAACAACAAATTCTTTATTTTTGATTATATTTCTAGCAGTATCTTTCATTTGTCCGGCTTTTCGTTGGACAGCGATCGAAATCATTGGTGGATTAGATGAAACGACATTAAAATAGCTAAATGGTGCGCCGTTAATGATCTCATCAGTACCAGTGCTTGTGACAAATGCGATTGGTCTGGGAATGATTGTGCCAATTAAAAATTTATAGTTTTGTCGTTCGGAAATTTCATTTGGGTCAAAAGCTAACAAAATTATTCCTCCTAGTCTAATTCTCTCACTTCAATTGGTATAAGTGATTCGGTTAGTTTTTCACGTTGCTCCTCATATTGAGCAGGTAGTTTTATTGCTTCTCCCATCGTCTCATATGATTCATCATGGGCGAATCCTGGTGGATCTGTTGCAATTTCATAAAGGATTTCGCCTGGTTCTCTAAAGTAAATCGCATTAAAGTAGTTACGATCTTTCACTTCTGTTACCTGATGGCCGTTTTGATCGACATGATTTTGCCAAGCGATTAAGTCTTGATCGTCGTTTGCTCGCCATGCAATATGGTGAACCGTACCAACACCCATACGGCCTCTAGCCATATTTGTTTGTCTAATATCAATGATGTTTGCTAGGTATCCGGTTGATTGATAGCGGATTAAATCACCTTCTACAGCAACTTTTTCTAGTCCCATCGTGTCAACTAGTGTTGCATTTGTTTGTTCAAAATCAGTTGAATAAAGAACCGCACCACCAAAGCCTTTAATTGCAACCTCTGGCGTAATATCACCAAATGTGCGATCGTTTAGCTTACCACCTTGACGTTCAACGAGTTCTAACTGTAGCCCATGAGGATCTTTGAAACGCAAAAATGTTTCGCCAAATCGAGTTGCTGTTTCGGCGGAAATATTGAACTTTTCCAATCGTTTTTGCCAAAAATGAAATGTTCCTTCAGGGATTGCATATGTTGTGACACCAACTTGTCCACCACCGATTTCACCTTGATAGGCACCAATCCAAGGGAAGAAGGTGATGATTGTTCCCGGTTCACCGCCTTGATTGCCAAAGTATAAATGATATGTTCCTGGATCGTCAAAGTTGACTGTTTTTTTGATTAACCGTAAGCCTAGAATGCCTGCATAAAAATCTGTGTTCTCCTGTGGATGACCAACAATTGCGGTAATGTGATGGATGCCACTCGTCTTTTTCGACATTTCACTCACTCCTATTATATTTAATAATTTAACGAACTTTTAATATCTCGAATTCAAGATAATTATATAACATAAAATTTATCGTGTCAAACAAAAAGAGGAACCTTAAAAAATCTTAAAGTTCCTCAGTTCCTATTTTATAAAAAGTCTCGTCTTAATTCATCAGCGGATCGTGGTGAAAGATAACTTGGTGCGACATCAAAAACAGTTTTTGCCCCATACTGTTCATTTTGATTTAAGCGGTAGGCTGCTCGGGCATATGCTACTAACACACTTGCTGTAAATTCTGGATTGCTATCAAGTTTTAACGAAAACTCATAAATTTGTTTATTGTTTGCCCCAGTTTGGCCACCGCGAATCACAAAGCCACCGTGGGGTGCTTTCGAGTGATCGCGGGCAAGTTCTTCTTCAGTAATAAAATGGACTTCAGTGTTGTAATCTGCAAAGTAGTTCGGCATCGTTTTAATGTCATGTTCAATTGTTGCTTGATCTGCGCCTTCCTCCGCAACAACGTAGCAAATTCGGTTGTGCTTTTCAGCTGTTTCTAGCGACGGATTGCTTCCACTACGAACTTTTTCAATTGCGTCTTCTGATGGGATCGTATATTGGACACCGTTTTTAACACCGTTAACTCGACGAACGGCATCAGAGTGGCCTTGACTTAAGCCTTTACCCCAAAAAGTATAATTTTCTCCATTCGGTAAAATCGCATCAGCGATCACTCGGTTTGTCGAAAATAATCCTGGATCCCAGCCAACTGAAATAATTGCCGTTGTTTTACTTTTACGAGCAACTTGATCAACTGCTTGATAAAATTCCGGAATTTCACCATGGTTATCATAACTATCAACTGTGTTAAAGAGTTGAGCAAATTTTGGTGTTTGTTCTGGTAAATCAGTTGCTGAGCCACCACAGAGTAGCATCACATCGATTTGATCCTGATAATCAGCAGCATCATCAACATGTAATGCTTTCACATTTGGCTGATTAATTTGTAAATCTTCTGGATTTCGCCGTGTAAATACGGCAACTAACTCAAGATCATCTGTCGCATTGATCGCTTCAACGGCCCCTTTGCCAAGATTACCAAAGCCAACAATGCCGATTTTTATTTTATTTTTCATTAGAGTGCCCCTTTTCTAGAAAAAAATTGTCTAACCGTGTTCTTCCTTGTCATTATTATAAAGCAACCAAAACAGATATGTAAAATGGATCGCATAAATCTAGTTTAAAGTTAGTGATATTAACAAAAATCCCCCTATCAAAGGGGGAAATTTAGTAACTAATTTTTAGGTGAAGGGTGAAGCTATTCTTCTAAGTTGAAATTTTTTTGTCAATAATAAACTAACAATAAAAAGTAATTCAAATAGATTCATGATCGGTACATTTTTCAACCAAATTGTTAAAATGCTTCCGAAAATCATAATCGCTGTTCCAACAAAAAGCCAATAAAACTTTTGGGTTGAATTAGAGGGAGACATTGATCTTGATGGCTTCTTCGGGAAGTCAGATGTTCGCCCAGGTTTTCAAACGATTCGATCAACGTTTCATATTGAATCAGATTCTGATCAAGAAAAACTCGAAGCATATAAGCGACATATCGAAGCGCATTGTCCTGTTGGAGATACAATTGCCAATGCAGTCGATTTAGTCTCGGCAAAAGTTATCGTTGAACAATAAGTAAAAAGACTCAACAATTTGAAAACACGATTCTGAAAAAAAGAGTCGTGTTTTCGTTTTTTGTGGTAAATTAGGGGTAATGAAACTAAAAAAATTGTTTTAAGGAGTAAACAGATGACGAAAATTTTAATTATTGAAGATGACCCTAAAATCGCCAGCTATTTAGAGTCATACTTGATAAAATACAACCATCAAGTGATTGTCATTGAAAAGTTCAATCAAGTTATTGAAGAATTTAAAGCTCACGACCCTGATTTAGTATTATTAGATATTAACTTGCCTTATTATGATGGTTATTATTGGTGCAGGCAAATTCGCAATCTTTCAATCTGTCCAGTTATTTTTATCTCTGCTAGAACAGGAGAGATGGATCAAGTGCTGGCAATTGAAAATGGCGGAGACGATTATATTACGAAACCATTTTCACCAGATATTGTGATGGCGAAAATCAGGAGCCAATTGAGGCGTGCATATGGTGAATATGCGGGTAATCAACAAGAGCGTGTTTTGACATTAGCAGGTTTAAAATTGTATCCTGAACGTCATGAACTCCATTTTGCTGAGTCATCTGTTGAGTTAACTAAAAATGAAACGACTATTTTGGAACTTTTGATTGATCGTCACCCACGGGTGGCGGGTCGAGAGGATCTGTTGGAAAAGCTCTGGGATGATCAAATGTTTGTTGACGATAATACACTTAATGTCAATATGACAAGGGTAAGAAGGAAACTCAAAGACCTTGGAATTAATGAAGCAGTTGAAACGATCAGAGGGTCAGGCTATCGATTAAATACTGTTTGGCAAGGGCAACAGCAATGAAGTTATTCATTAAAGAATCTGTCGGCCTAATCTTTGTTTATTGCCTTCAAGTCACACTGTTTTGTCTAATCATCTATTTAAGTGGCTATCGTGACATTTCAATTTTGTTCTATGGTGTATTTATCAGTTTATTTATACTCGTTAGTTATCTGATTTTCTATTATTATCGCAGACGTCGAGTTTATCAAAAACTCACCACACGAGTGATCGATTTAGATCAGCTACTTGAACAATCCGCCAACATTCCAATTGGTGAAGCGATTGACCAGATGACACATCAATACTATCGCTTATTTACTGACCAATTAAAGCGGGCAGAAACTGATCAAGCGAATCATCTGAAATTTATCGATCGTTGGGTGCATCAAATGAAGACGCCACTTTCTGTAATCGAGCTGTCCGCAAAAGAATTGGATGAACCGGAGTCTTCGAATATTAGAGAAGAAACCGAACGATTAAAAAAAGGGCTTAATACAGTTTTGTATATGGCGCGGATGCGAACGATTACAGAGGATTTTCATATTAAGCCAGTCAAGCTTGAGAATTTAATTCAAGCTGTCAATCAGGAGAATAAACGCTTGTATATTCGAAGTCATGTTTATCCACAGCTCATCATTAAAAGGAATGACATAATCGTTGAAACAGATGAAAAGTGGCTCTTCTTTATTTTAGATCAACTTTTACACAATGCGGTTAAATATACGGATCATCGGAGTCAACGGATCGAAATCACCGTTGCTAAAATAGAAGAATCAGCACAAATTGCAATAACCGACTTTGGGATTGGGATTCCAAAGCATGACATAAAACGAATCTATCAAGCTTTCTTTACTGGCGAGAATGGACGAACGTTTCGTGAATCAACAGGTGTGGGTCTTCATTTAGCAAAAGAAGCGGCTGATTATTTAGGTCATCATCTTGAAGTTGAATCGACCGTTGGTGTGGGGACTACTTTTCGACTTACATTTCCTGAAACACAGACACTTGAATAAAGATTTTCTTCCCTTACAAAAATGTAATGTTAATGAAAGCTAAATCGATCGTTAAATCGATATTAAGTGGTTAAAATAGTCGTATAAGCTATTGAAGAAAGGGAGAATCTTGATGTTACAAGTAAAACAGGCTAGTAAAATATATGAAGGTAAGGTTGCTTACCGCGCGCTAACAAATATTGATTTAGAGATTCAAAAAGGGGAATTTGTTGGTGTGATGGGTCCCTCGGGAAGTGGAAAAACGACGCTATTAAACTTGATTGCGACAATTGATCAGCCGACAACAGGGACGATTTTAATCGAAGGGAAAAACCCGTATGAATTAAATCGTAATCAATTGGCAAAATTCCGTCGTCAATCATTGGGGTTTGTGTTCCAAGATTTTAATTTACTCCACACGCTAACAGTTAAAGAAAATATTGTCTTGCCGTTGACTTTGGACGGGAAGCGAGTCAAGGAAATGGAAGCAAAGGCTGAAGCAATTGCCAAGATCTTAGGTATTTCTGCAATCATGAATAAGCGTACCTATGAAATATCAGGCGGGCAGGCACAACGAGTGGCGATTGCAAGAGCAATGATTCATCAACCTAAACTGTTACTCGCTGATGAGCCGACAGGAAACTTAGATTCAAAAGCATCTAAAGATGTGATGGGGATGTTAGTTAAATTAAATCAGCAAGAACGAACAACGACATTGCTTGTTACACATGATCCTCAAGCAGCGAGTTATGCCGATCGAATTATTTTCATTCGTGATGGCCAGTTCTATTCTGAAATTCATCAAGGAGACAATCGTAAAGCGTTCTTTCAAAAGATTATTGATACACTCTCCTTTTTAGGAGGGGATGACCATGACTTTTCGTCAATTCGTGATTAATAATGTCGTGCGGAATAAACGCATTTATGCGGCTTATTTTTTAAGTAGCTTGTTTACCGTAATGGTTTTTTTCACTTTTGCGATGTTTGCTTTTCATCCCGCATTAGCTCAAGGGAAAATTAATCAATATGCTCTATATGGTATGACTGTTGCTGGTGGGATCATTTATCTTTTTTCATTTTTCTTTGTGCTCTATTCAATGAGTTCATTTTTACAGTCACGTAAAAAAGAATTTGGTTTACTCATGCTTCATGGAATGTCAACGCGCCAAATTCGCTTTATGGTGTTTATGGAAAATATGTTAATTGGTGTTGTTGCAACGATAATTGGTATCTCACTCGGAACGATTTTTTCAAAATTAATTTTGTTGATAGCGGAAAATGTATTAGTTATTGAAGAGTCACTCTATTTTTATTTTCCATTATGGGCAATTGTGACCTCACTCATTTCATTTATTCTGTTATTTTTAGTGATTTCGTTTTTTGTCACGTTTATCCTTCGATCAAAAAAATTGGCGGAATTAATTAAGGCGGACCAACAACCTAAAAAAGAACCAAAAGCATCAGTTTTACTAACGGTTTTTGCTGTTCTGCTATTAGTAGGTGGCTATATTGTTGCTCTATTAGTAGAAGGTGTCGCAGTGATTGTGGCGATGGTTCCAGTTATTATCGTTGTTACGATCGGAACGTATTTCTTGTTTACACAGCTAAGTGTTTTGGTGATTCATTTTTTGAAAAAGAGAAAATCAGTTTTTTGGAAGAAAACAAATATGATTTTATTTTCAGACTTATCGTTTCGAATGAAAGACAATGCACGAACATTTTTCATGGTTGCGATTATTTCAACCGTTGCTTTTAGTGCGATTGGGACACTGTTTGGTTTTCAATCCTACTTAACTGGTGGGGTGAGAGAGGTAAATCCTTATTCCTTTACTTATTATGAAATTGAAGAGCAAACAGAGGAAGAAATCGCGCAAGATCTCGAGACGATTAACCAGTTGTTTGAAGAAAATCAAATTAAAACGAAACAAGTAACAGCAGAACTTGAATATTTTGGAGCTAGCGACGTCGGAGACATCTTTATTGCTAGTGAATCGATGTATAATGATTTTGCCGATGTGTTAAATGAAGATAAGATTCAGCTTGATGATCACGAGATTATTGGTGTTCGCCAAAGTGCTGCGATTATAGGTGCTAATACTGATGACCAGTTTGTTGATCAACCGATCGAATTAGCAAGTGGAGCTAAACTTAAATTAGTCGATATTATTGAGGGTGATATACTGCCTGTCATAGATGCACACTATGTTGTCTCTGATCAAGTTTATCAACAACTATCTGAGCCTTCAAAAACAGAGAAATATACGGTCTGGAATGTAATTGAAGGTAAAGAAAACAGAGTTGTAGCGGCAGGTGAACAATTAACAGCAGAGCTTAATGTTTTCCCATATTATAATTTTCAAGCAATGGATTATATGATTTACACGATTAATCAGTCATATGCTCCTATTTTGTTTATCGGTTTATTTATTGGAATTGTCTTTTTTGTTTCAGCTGGGAGCTTTCTTTATTTTAGACTTTTTACCGATCTAGACCAAGATAAGGCGAAGTTTTCCGCAATAAATAAAATCGGACTTACTGATAAAGAATTGAAGAAAGTGATTACTCATCAGACAGCACTTCTTTTCTTTGCACCGATTATTGTTGCTATTATTCATGGAGATGTTGCATTAACTGCTTTATCTCATTTCTTTGATTACAATTTAATCAAAGAATCAGTGATTGTATTAGGGAGCTTTTTTGCGATTCAAATCGTTTACTTTTTAATTGTCAGATTTGCTTACATTAAACAAATTAAAGGCTCACTTTTAAGTTAAAAGTCAAAAGACACCCATTAGTGTGGTGCTAGTAGTGATGAATAGTTTTTTTAAAAAATGGCATAGTCGTGAGTTTCGCGGCTATGCCTTTTGTCTTGCCTTCTAACTCCGTTGATTTCCACTTCAGGTGGACGCTTTCCGCGGGCATGGCCTCAACTCTTATTGTTCCACTGTCGTGTCACAATAAGGATTTTCGGACTCATGGGACTGCGCTAAATGCTCGTCCCACCAAAGC
>DUPD01000013.1 GCA_012838505.1 Bacilli bacterium
CTGATCACATAACTTGATTTTATCTAATTTATTTTATGAAGCGATACTGAGGGCGCGTTGAAATTATACCAAATAAAGAGAGAAATAAAAAAACAAAAATATCTCCCACAAAAACTTGACTCAGTCAAAATGAAACAATCAATTGAAATTCAAAATGTTATCCGTTATAATAATCCTTGTCACTTTTAAAATATGCGCTCGTAGCTCAGGGGATAGAGCATCGGTTTCCGGGACCGAGTGCCGGGGGTTCGAATCCCTCCGAGCGTGTCATGTTTATCGCAAGAAGCTTAAAACGTGGATTCCACTGATTTAAGCTTTTTTTTGTTTGGTAAACTATAAAATCCGTTAGTTGTCGTTAATTTTGTGTTTGTTAGGTAGATAAGGTTTTTTATCGGGAATGTCTAATAATTTGTTGTTATTCATTGAATATCAAGGCAATTTTAGTTAGATGCCTGATGATTAGTCTTATTCGTGATCCTTAAGACGATTTTCTGACGAGACAGAGCGCGATTAGTTCTATTCGTTACATATCCGACATTTTTTATGAAAAGGATGATGACAGTTAACTGAATGTTCACAATTCAAGTGCCAATTTAACAATTTATTCAATATATAACCATTGTGATATTGACATGGTTATTTTAATGTTTTATAATTTAATTCACACTAATTCGATTGGTTTAATTAGATAGCCATTTAACACTTTAAAAGTAGAGGGGGTGTTGTTATTAATTTAGAGTTCATGGTAAATAATCTCCACTTATATAGAGAGGCACTTATTCTAACTTTATCCTTAGGTTGTTGGGGAATCTTATTCTCATTTATTATAGGTTTGATTTGTAGTTTAATTTCTTATTATCAGATTAGAGGATTGAAGAGAATCGTAAGTATATATATTGAATTGTCACGAAACACACCACTTCTGATTCAACTTTTCTTCCTATATTTTGGTCTTCCACAGTTAGGTATTATGATTAATTCCTACACATGTGCGATCATCGGCTTGACCTTTTTAGGTGGTGGCTATATGGCAGAAGCGATACGTGGGGGACTAGATTCAGTTAGTAGAACACAAGTGGAAGCCGGTTTAAGTGTTGGTCTGACTCAATCTCAAGTAACTCGGTACGTGATTTTTCCTCAAGCTATGGCTATCGCGCTCCCATCGATAGGAGCTAATGTCATCTTTTTACTTAAAGAAACTTCAGTTGTGAGTGCGGTAGCATTAGCAGATTTAATGTTTGTCGCAAAGGGGTTAATTGGTATGTATTATAAAACCAATGAATCATTATTCATGTTAGTTATGGCTTACCTAATTATATTATTACCAATTTCCTTGTTGTTTACTTTCTTAGAAAGGAGGCTACGCTATGCGGGATTTGGGCGTTAATATTTTATTTGAAGGATTAAACATGCAAAGATTACTTGAAGGACTTTGGATCACAACAAGAATTGCTTTAATATCGATTTCCTTTTCAATTGTATTTGGGATAATCACCGGGTTGTTTATGCTTTCTAATAACAAAATTGTAAGGCTCTTCTCAAGATTTTATTTAGAAATGATGCGGATTGTTCCTATTTTAGTTTGGCTCTTTATTTTCTATTTTGGAGTGACTAAAATTGTTCCTGTTCATCTGAGTAGCGAATTAGTATGTGTGATTGTATTTGTAATGTGGGGAAGTGCAGAAATGGGAGATATCGTTCGAGGTGCGATTAGTTCTCTACCTATTCACCAAAAGGAAAGTGGCATAGCTATTGGATTAACTGAACTTCAAATCTATACCTATATCATCATTCCCCAAGCCATTCGCCGATTAATTCCGGGTGCAATTAATTTAGCAACTCGGATGATTAAAACTACATCTCTTGCCGTATTCATTGGAGTTATTGAAGTGTTGAAAGTAGGACAACAAATTATCGAATACTCATTATTAACGTATCCTACCGCGCCACTGTGGATATATGGTTTTATCTTTTCCTTATATTTTATGATTTGTTATCCAATTTCTGTACTCGCTAGAAAGCTAGAAATGAAATGGCAACATTAATCCAAGGCTACTTAGGAACCAAAAACAATCGGAAGTAAGGGGGGATATTTTTGGTACATAATACTCAAGAGGCATTATTAGAAGTAAAAAAACTACATAAAGATTATGATGGATTAACTGTTCTATCAGATGTCTCTTTAAGTGTAAAAAAGGGTGAGGTTATTGTCATTTTGGGTCCATCTGGTTGTGGAAAAAGTACCTTACTGCGATGTATTAATGGGCTCGAAGCAATTCAATCCGGAAAAATACTTTTAAATAAAGTAGACATATCCGGTTCTGACACCCAGTGGCATTTAATACGTCAAAAAATTGGGATGGTTTTTCAAAGTTATGATTTGTTTCCCCATATGACGATAATAGATAATATTTTATTAGGACCTCTGAAAGTACAAAAAAGGAATAAACAAGAGGCTAGAGAGCATGCAGAAAAACTTTTACATCGAGTCGGTTTAATCGATAAAATAAATGCCTATCCACGACAGCTCTCTGGTGGTCAAAAACAAAGAGTAGCCATTGTTAGGGCGCTATGTATGAATCCAGAGGTTATGCTGTTTGATGAGGTAACAGCAGCCCTAGATCCTGAAGTCGTACACGAAGTTTTGAAGGTTATGTTAGAACTTGCAAATGAAGGGATGACGATGGTTATCGTTACACATGAAATGGATTTTGCTAAAGCAGTTGCTGACAAAATTGTATTTATGGATCAAGGAGAAATTAAAGAAATCGCTTCTCCTGTTGACTTTTTTCAAGAACCAAGCACAGAAAGAGGGAAGCAGTTTATCAATATGTTTAATTATAATCATTTAAATAAAGAGAGGGAGTAACAAAATGAAAAAAATTAAAGGTTTGTCGTTATTATTTATCAGCATTTTATTAATTGGCTTAGTAGCAGGATGCAATAGTTCTTCAAAAGAGGTTTCAGTAATACAAACGATTCAAGAAAATGATTCGATAAGGATTGGTGTATTTGGCGACAAGCCCCCTTTTGGTTTTGTAAATCAAGATGGAGAAAATGAGGGATTTGATGTTTTCATTGCTAATCGTTTTGCAGAAGACTTATTGGGTGATGCTTCTAAAGTTGAGTTTATTGTTGTAGAAGCGGCTAGTAGAGTAGAATATTTAGAATCAGATCGAGTAGATATCATATTGGCGAATTTTACTGTGACCGATGAAAGAAAAGAAGCTGTCGATTTTGCAACCCCTTATATGAAGGTGGGATTAGGAATTGTTTCGCCAGATGGTGAATTAATTACAGATGTCTCAGAACTAGAAGGCCAGAAAGTGATTGTGAATAGAGGTACTACAGCAGAATTGTATTTTATAGAAAATCACCCTGAAATCGAATTGGTAGCTTTTGATCAAAACACGGAAGCTTTTAATGCGTTAAAAGATGGGAGAGGCGCTGCTTTAGCTCATGATAATACCTTGTTGTTTGCTTGGGCAAATGAAAACCCTGGCTTTAGTGTAGGTATTACTTCTCTTGGAAATGAAGATGTTATTGCACCTGCAGTTAAAAAAGGGAATACTGAGCTGTTGGAATGGATCAATGAAGAACTAGAAACTTTAGCAGAAGAAGATTTCCTATATAAAGCATATGATGCCACTCTTCGCTCTGCGTTTGGTGAGACGATTGATGCTGATGATGTTGTCTATCAATAATGTTAATTAAAAGCTTGAAAACGCTAATTTTAAATTGTGGACTTGTGAAATAAGTATTCCATTTTATTAACGCTCCCTATCTCTATAGGATTCGGATAGAACGACCAAATCCTATAGAGATAAGGGTTTTTTTAATATCAATTGAAATGATTCATGTACCTTCATTACATGGTTAAATAAAAAACATGGTTAAATGAAAACAAAATCATACACAGTAAAATCACACATAGATTTATTTAATCGAGCCAAACTATTTTTTATGGAGGTGAGATTAGATAATGAACAATGATAAGGAGTTTAGAACGAGTAATAAAATAAAACGGCTTGAGCGACGTAAGGAAGAAGAACTTCAACGTTATGGTAAGCACCGTTTTGCTGAAGAATTTTCAGATGAGCCAATTTCATCTGAGCGTTTAGAAGACGATCTGCCAGACAAAGAAATATAAACAAATTCCCCTGACCTTTATCGCGGTGTAACTGTCAGTCCCTGTCGCACTCAGTGGGGAAGCTTCCCCACTGAGTGCGGTTTTACTTTTTGGCTCAGGGGTTATTTTTTTGTTCTAAAATAGAGTTTCACATTTTATCTTGGTTTTGGTATGATATTAACAGTTTAGATTAGTCATACTTGAGGTGTCTATTATGAAATATCTTTATTGGCTAATTATCTCAGCGTTAATTTTTTGGGAGATCGGTCAATTAAAAGCGATTTTTAAATTCTCAACATTTTGGCAATACGCAATCATTATCGGTTTAATTGGTTATTTTGCTTATTTACTCGATTTAAAGTTCACTTTAAATCTGCCGAAAAAAATAACTGATCGCTCTAATCTCAATAACGAACAGTAATTAAACAAAAAAGACTCTTTTGTAAAGAAATATTTACGTTAAAAATCTTGCATAATTTTATCAGTCTGCTATACTTTAGTTGTTGAGATATTTTTTTGTGATGTGTGGGACAAAAAAACTTGGGGCGGGACACTACATATCCCACGGGGTGAGACAGGGGAGGAAATCATTAGATGCATTCATTAATTGATTTACAAATGATAGTATGTCCTGACTTGTTAGAAACCATGCAAAAAAGATATCGTATCCTGCACACGATTCATTTACTTCAACCGATTGGACGGCGTAGTTTAGCTGATCAAATCAATATGAAAGAACGGGTTGTTCGTAATGAACTTGACTTTTTAACGCAACAAGGACTACTGAGTGTGAGCCCAAAAGGTGTCTTACTTACGAAACACGGCAATGAAATCATGATTGCATTAAGACCTTATCTTGAAAGAATGAATCGATTTGATGTATTAGAAGAGAAGGTAAAGCAAATATTAAATCTCGATCATGTTATTATTGCGCCTGGAGATAGTGATCAAGAAGAATGGGTTAAATTTGATTTAGGTCGACGAGCATTTGAATTTTTACGGACAAAACTTAAGCCAAATGATACAATTGCAGTAACGGGTGGTACATCAATGGCAGCTGTTGCTGAAATGATGCAACCATCGACAAATGGGACAAATTGTTTATTTGTTCCTGCTCGTGGTGGTCTAGGTGAGCGTGTTGAGAATCAAGCAAACACGATTTGTGCTGAGATGGCCAATAAGATGAATGGAGAGTATCGATTACTATATGTACCAGATCCACTAAGTGAAGAAACATATCAATCGATCATCCAAGAACCAGGTGTAAGAGAAGTTTTAGAAATGATTCAACAAGCAGATGTCGTCATGCATGGTATTGGTGACGCATGTACGATGGCCGAGAGGCGAAAAACCCCTAATCATGTTTTAAATAAGCTGAGAAAGGGAAAAGCAGTAAGTGAGGCTTTTGGTTACTATTTTGATCAGCATGGCCAAATTGTATCTAAAGTAAGGACAGTTGGCATGCAACTAGAGGATCTGTCAAATGTAAAGACGGTTATTGCCGTTGCTGGAGGAAAATCGAAAGCCGAAGCAATTAAATCCTTTTTCAAACAAGGAAGAAGTAATGTTCTCATCACAGATGAGGGCGCTGCAAAAATGTTAATAAAGGGTTAATCCCTTTAAATAAATTTTTTTCAATTACAAGGAGGAAACAAGAATGACAGTAAAAGTAGCTATTAATGGTTTTGGTCGTATTGGACGTTTGGCATATCGCCGAATTAAAGAATTAGGAGAAACTAACATGGAAGTTGTTGCAGTTAACGACTTAACCAGCAACGAAGACTTAGCATATCTTCTAAAGTATGATACTGCTCAAGGTCCTGTTTCATATGATGTTAAAGCTGAAGGTGATTCTTTAATCATCGACGGTAAAGAAGTTAAAGCATTTGCAGAAGCTGATGCAAGCAAATTACCATGGGGCGATTTAGGTGTTGATATCGTTCTTGAGTGTACTGGTTTCTATACAAGCAAAGAAAAATCACAAGCACACATCGATGCAGGTGCTAAAAAAGTTCTAATTTCTGCACCAGCTGGTGATAAAGAAACTAAAATGGTTGTATTCGGCGTTAACGAAGACGTTATTAACAAAGATGACATCATCGTTTCTGCTGCTTCATGTACAACTAACTGTTTAGCTCCAGTTGCTAAAGTATTGAATGACAAATTCGGTATCAAACGTGGTCTAATGTCAACAATCCACGCTTATACAGCAACACAAGCTATGCAAGATGCTCCAGGCGGACGTAAAAACCGTGCGGGTGCTGCTAACGCTATCCCTGCTTCAACTGGTGCTGCAAAAGCTGTTGGACGTGTTATCCCTGAAATCAATGGTAAAGTTGACGGTACGGCAGTTCGTGTTCCAACAATTACAGGTTCACTTGTTGAATTCTATACTGTATTAGATAAAAAAGTAACTGCAGAAGAAGTAAACGCAGCGATGAAAGAAGCTGCGAACAGTGCATTTGCTTACACTGAAGATGAGATTGTATCAAGTGACGTCATTGGAAGTACTTACGGTTCAATCTTTGATGCAACAATCACTAAAGTAATCGAAACAGATGGTGAGCAATTAGTTAAGACAAACGCTTGGTACGATAACGAGTATGGTTACACAAGCAACATGGTTAGCTTACTTGACTACATGGTTAAACTTGGTTAATTAATTTTATCACAAGACTAACAATGCTTTTAAAGCGGGAAGCGCTCGCGCTTCTCGCTTATTTAATTAAATCTACTTTATTGGAGGATCTTTAAATGGCTAAAAAAATTGTTACTGATTTAGATGTAGCCGGTAAAAAAGTTCTTGTTCGTGCGGACTTTAACGTGCCGATGAAAGATGGAGAAATTACAAATGATGACCGTATTGTTCAAGCACTTCCAACAATTAAGCATCTAATTGAAGAAGGTGCTAAAGTTATTCTTTTCTCTCACTTAGGTCGTGTGAAAGTTGAGGAAGACAAAGCAGGTAAGTCACTTCAACCAGTTGCAGATCGTCTAGCAAAATTATTAGCTAAAGATGTTCAGTTTGTTCCAGAAACTCGTGGCGAAAAACTAGAGAATGCAATTGATGCTCTAGAAAATGGCCAAGTTTTAATGTTTGAAAATACGCGTTTTGAAGATATCGATGGTAGCAAAGAAAGTAAAAATGACCCTGAACTCGGTAAATACTGGGCGAGCTTAGGTGATCTTTTTGTTAATGATGCTTTCGGTACGGCACACCGTGCACATGCATCAAACGTTGGGATTGCTTCAAATATCGAATCAGCTGCAGGTTTCTTAATGGAAAAAGAAATTAAGTTCATTGGCGATTCTGTTGATGCACCTGAACGTCCTTTCGTTGCAATTTTAGGTGGTGCAAAAGTAAGTGATAAGATTGGTGTAATCGAGAATTTACTTGAGAAAGCTGATAAGGTGATTATCGGTGGTGGAATGGCGTATACGTTCTTTAAAGCTCAAGGTAAAGAGATTGGTTCATCTTTATTAGAAGCAGATAAAATAGACTTAGCGACAGATTTATTGAATCGTGCTGAGGGCAAGATTGTTTTACCGATTGATTCAGTCGTAAATACTGAATTTGCAAACGAAGGTGATGTCAAGGTTGTTCCTGTTGATGAGCACCCTGAGGGATATATGGGCTTAGATATCGGACCTGAAACAATCAAACTTTATGAAGAAGAACTAAAAGGTGCTAAAACAGTTGTGTGGAATGGACCGATGGGTGTATTTGAAATGGCAAACTTCGCTAAAGGAACAATTGGTGTTTGTGAAGCGATTGCGAACCTTTCTGATGCCACAACAATTATCGGTGGTGGAGATTCAGCAGCTGCAGCAATGCAACTAGGTTTTGCTGAGAAATTCTCACATATTTCAACTGGTGGTGGTGCCTCATTAGAGTACTTAGAAGGTAAAGAATTACCTGGATTAGCAGCGATTAGTAATAAATAATTCACAAATAATATAAGACAAGAAGTGAAAGGGAGCAGATTATGCGTAAACCAATTATTGCAGGAAACTGGAAGATGAATAAAGTATTAGCGGAAGCAAAAAGCTTTGTAAATGATGCAAAAGCTAAAGTACCAGCGCAAGATCAGGTCGACTCAATTGTATGTGCGCCTTTTCCATACTTAGCAGCACTCGTTGAAGAGACGAAAGGGACAGATTTAAAAATTGCTGCCCAAAATATGCACTATGAAGAAAGTGGCGCATTCACTGGTGAGGTTAGCCCAGCGATGTTAAAAGACCTTGGTGTTGAATATGTCGTACTTGGTCACTCTGAGCGTCGTGAGTATTTTGCAGAAACAGATGAAACAGTTAATAAAAAGGCTCATGCTGCTTTTTCATACGGCATTACGCCAATCATTTGTGTTGGTGAATCATTAGAGCAACGTGAAGCAAACCAAACAATGGATCTAGTTGCTGATCAAGTGAAAAAGGCTATTGCAGATTTAACCGATGATCAAGTAAAAGAATCAGTGATTGCTTATGAGCCAATCTGGGCAATCGGTACAGGAAAAACTGCAACATCAGAACAAGCAAATGAGGTATGTACACATATCCGTGAAACAATCGCTGAAGTTGTTTCAAAAGAGGTTGCAGATGCTGTCCGGATTCAGTATGGTGGCAGTGTGAAGCCAGATAATATTGATGAATTATTAGCTCAATCAGACATTGATGGGGCGCTAGTAGGAGGGGCAAGCTTAGAAGCAGACTCATTCCTACAATTAGTAGAGGCTGGTGCAAAATGAGTAAGGACAAATTAGCAGCATTAATTATTCTTGACGGGTTTGCGATCCGTGATGAAGAAGAAGGGAACGCGGTTAAGCAGGCGAAGACACCGAACTTTGATCGTTACTGGAATCAGTTTCCTCACAACCAATTGACTGCATCAGGTGAAGCGGTTGGTTTACCTGATGGGCAAATGGGGAACTCAGAAGTCGGTCACATGAACATCGGCGCAGGTCGTATCGTGTACCAAAGCTTGACACGACTCAACCTTGCCATTCGTGAAGGTGAATTTTTCAAAAATGAATCATTAGTAAAGGCTGTTGATCATGCGGTAGCAAACAACAAAGCACTCCACATTTTCGGATTGTTATCTGATGGTGGTGTTCATAGCCATATTAATCACTTGTTTGCTGTTTTAGAGTTAGCTAAAGCAAAGGGACTTGATCGCGTCTATGTTCATGGCTTCTTAGATGGCCGTGATGTTGGTCAAAAATCAGCAAAACAATATATTACAGCTGCTCAAGCGAAGATGGATGAATTAGGTGTTGGCCAGTTTGCGACGATCTCTGGTCGTTATTACTCAATGGATCGTGATAAGCGTTGGGATCGTGTTCAAAAAGCTTATGATGCAATGGTTTATGCTGAGGGCCCAACTGCTCAAGATCCATTAGCTGTTGTTGATGAGGCTTATGCAGTTGATGTGTTTGATGAGTTTGTCGTCCCAACGGTTATCGTTGATGAGAATGATAAACCTATTGCAAAAGTTGAGTCGGAAGATGCGGTTATCTTTTATAACTTCCGACCGGATCGTGCGATTCAAATTTCACAAGCATTTGCTAATAACGATTTTGACGAGTTCGATCGTGGAGCAGACGCTCCAAAAGATATTTTACTCATTTCGATGATGAAATATAGCGATACTGTTAACAGCGAGGTCGCTTATCCACCAGTGGAATTGAAAAACACAGTTGGTGAAGTTTTGGCAAACAATGGTTTAAATCAGTTGCGAATTGCTGAAACTGAGAAATATCCACACGTTACATTCTTTATGAGCGGTGGTCAGGAAGCTGAGTTCAAGGGTGAGAAGCGAATTTTAATTAATTCGCCAGATGTTGCAACGTATGATTTAAAACCAGAGATGAGTGCATACGAGGTGACGGATGCATTGCTTAAGGAAATTGATGAGGGCAACCAAAATGCGATTATCTTGAACTTTGCTAACCCCGACATGGTTGGTCACTCTGGAATGCTTGAACCAACGATTAAAGCAATCGAAGCAGTCGATGAATGTTTAGGAAAAATTGTTGATAAAATTCTTGAAAAGGGTGGCCGTGCGATTATTACAGCTGACCATGGTAATGCTGATGAAGTTGTTTCATTAGATGGAACAGCAATGACGGCACATACAACGAATCCAGTTCCAGTTATCGTGACTCAAGAAGGAATTGAACTTCGTGACGGTGGAATTCTTGGTGACTTAGCACCAACATTATTAGATTTATTAGATGTTGATCAGCCAGAAGATATGACTGGTCAATCATTAATAAAATAAATACAAATTCAAAGGAGAATAAAGAATATGCCTTATATTACAGATGTATTTGCACGTGAAGTCATGGACTCCCGTGGTAACCCAACAGTAGAAGTAGAAATTTATACAGAATCAGGTGCTTTTGGTCGCGCGCTCGTACCAAGTGGTGCGTCAACAGGTGAGCATGAAGCTGTTGAATTACGTGATGGTGACAAAGATCGTTACCTAGGTAAAGGTGTTCTAAAAGCAGTTGAGAACGTTAACGAAATCATTGCACCAGAATTATTAGGTTTTGACGCTACACGTCAAGTTGTGATTGACAAGTTACTAATCGATTTAGATGGTACACCAAACAAAGGTAAATTAGGTGCTAACGCAATTCTTGGTGTGTCAATGGCAGTTGCAATTGCTGCTGCAGATCACTTAGGTATGCCACTTTACACTTACTTAGGTGGATTTAATGCAACATTACTTCCAACACCAATGATGAACATTCTTAACGGTGGAGAGCACGCAGACAACAGTGTAGATATTCAAGAATTTATGGTTATGCCAGTTGGCGCACCAACTTTCAAAGAAGCTCTTCGTATGGGTGCAGAAATTTTCCATAGCTTAAGAAATGTTTTAGCTTCAAAAGGCTATAATACATCTGTTGGTGATGAAGGTGGATTCGCACCAAGCTTGAAGTCAAACGAAGAAGCTTTATCAACAATTATCGAAGCGATCGAAGCTGCTGGATACAAACCAGGTGAAGAGGTTAAATTGGCAATGGACGTTGCTGCTTCTGAAATGTACGAAGACGGTAAATACAACCTTAAAGGTGAAGGTGTTGTCCGTACTGTTGAAGAAATGGTTGACTGGTATGCAGAAATGGTTGACAAATATCCAATCGTTTCAATCGAAGATGGTTTAGATGAAAACGACTGGGACGGCTGGAAGCTACTTACTGACCGCTTAGGTGATAAAGTTCAATTAGTAGGTGACGACTTATTCGTTACAAACACTGAGAAGCTTGCTGAAGGTATCGAAAAAGGAATTGGTAACTCAATCCTAATCAAAGTGAACCAAATCGGTACACTTACTGAAACTTTCGAAGCAATTGAAATGGCTAAGAAAGCAGGATACACTGCAGTTATCTCACACCGTTCAGGTGAAACAGAAGATGCAACAATCGCAGACATCTCTGTTGCAACAAACGCTGGCCAAATCAAAACAGGTGCTCCTTCACGTACTGACCGTGTTGCTAAATACAACCAATTACTACGTATCGAAGACGAGCTAGTTGATACAGCTAAATATGCTGGAAAAGCAGCATTCTATAACTTAGACTAATTTTTAGATTGGTCTGACAAATTAAAATCTCCAACGAGTGGTGACGAGCCACTTGTTGGAGTTTTTTTGATGTTGGCTGGTGAGTTTTTGACAAAAGGTTTAATAATCTAGGGTCTAATCGTACCCTGTCACATTGGCAAATGCTCAGTTGAGGTAACGAATAGCCCCTAAGTTGCTAGGAAATTAAACAGAACTAAATGGTCGGTAATAAGTGAGGATAATTAATACAAATAAAATCGAAAAAACCACTTTTTAGCGAATGGTTTCTGCTATACTGAAATTAATTGGATATTATGCTGAAAAGGAGTGTTGGCAGAACATGTTTCAGAGTTTTGGGCGTTTGTGGGTGCGCTTGGAATTAATCTGTTTTTATCAACTGCTCTAGTCTTACTTTACTATATTCATGATTACTTGAAACAAATTGCTGAAAAGAAAATCGACTAAGTCAATCAAAAACCCCCTCGTGCTTAAAAGAAGCATAAGGGGGTTTTGCTTTAATCGTTATTGACCTGTTTTTTCACGAATAAATGCTTCAACTTCGTCAGCGGTTGACATGCTTAGCAATTCATCTTTATATGATGCCATTTCTTCTTTAGATAGTTCTTTAATTTGCGTTCGAGCTGGTAAAATTGATGTCGCACTCATACTGAATTCGTCCAAGCCAAGTCCGAGTAAAATTGGAATCGCGATTGGATCACCAGCCATTTCGCCACACATACCTGTCCATTTGCCCTCAGCATGGGCAGCCTCGATCACATTATTGACGAGCGCCAAAATCGCTGGGTGATACGGTTGATAGAGATAAGAAACATTTTCATTCATTCGGTCAGCGGCCATTGTGTATTGGATTAAATCGTTTGTACCAATACTGAAGAAATCAACTTCTTTAGCGAATTGTCGGGCAGCAACTGCAGTTGAAGGAATCTCAACCATGATGCCGACCTCAATCCCATCAGCAACTTCCACACCTTCGCCCACTAAATTATCTTTCTCTTCTAATAACAATGCTTTTGCTTCGCGAAATTCTTCTAATGTTGCGATCATCGGGAACATAATTTTTAAATTACCATACGTACTAGCACGTAACAATGCACGTAACTGAGTACGGAAAATGTCTTTTCGTTCTAAACAAAGACGAATGGCTCGAACACCTAAAAATGGATTCATTTCTTCGGGTAAGTCGAGATAACTCAGTTCTTTATCGCCACCAATATCTAACGTCCGAACGACAACAGCTTTGTCGCCCATCTGCTCGAGTACTGACTTATAAGCATTAAACTGCTCATCCTCAGTTGGGAAATCATTGCTTCCCATATAGAGAAACTCGGTACGATAAAGCCCAACCGCTTCACCACCATTATCTAGCACACCTTCAACATCAGCCGGCGTACCAATATTGGCGGCTAACTCAACAGCCACACCATCTTTAGAAACTGTCGGCTCATCTTTTAACTTTGCCCATAACTCTTTCTGCTTAGCAAAATCAGCTTGCTTGTCCCGATAGTCTGCTAATAAATCCTCTTCTGGATTGATAAAAACTTTCCCTTCAATCCCATCAACGATAATTAAATCACCATCTTTAATATCATTGGTAACTGTTCTCGTCCCAACGACTGCTGGGATTTCTAATGAACGAGCCATGATCGCTGAGTGTGATGTACGCCCACCAATGTTAGTCGTAAATCCTTTAACAAACTGCTTATTTAATTGTGCTGTATCTGAAGGCGTTAAATCCTCCGCAATCACAATAACTTCCTCATCAATCAACGCAGGATTTGGGAAAGACACTCCAAGTAAGTGCGCCATGACACGCTCGGTCACGTCTTTAATGTCAGCCGCACGCTCACGCATGTATTCGTTATCCATATCCTCAAACATCTTAATGAACATTTGAGCTACCTCATCAAGCGCAACTTCCGCATTGACTTGTTCATTTTTTATTTTATCTTCCATCGGTGAAATTAACTCTGGATCACTCAACACAAGTAAATGTGCTGAGAAAATCTCTGCATGCTCATCACCAACAGACACACGCGCATGTTCTTTAATTTTTTCAAGCTCTTGCTTAGAAATATCAAGTGCATCATGTAGTCTATTAATTTCTGTCTCTGTATCCTCAATTTTAATCGTATCAAAGGAAAGGTCAGGTACCTCAAGCGTGTATGCTTTAGCAATCGCAATTCCATTTGATGCTGCAATCCCTTGTAAGTTTTTCATAATAACCTACTCACCTAATCCTTCTTGTTTGAAAACCTCGATAATAGCGTCAAGTGCTTCCACTTCATCCGAGCCTTCAGCAATAATTGTCAACTCTGCATCCTGAGGAATACCGAGTGACATGACACCCATAATCGATTTTAAGTTGACCGACTTATCATTGTAGACCAACTGAACATCAGATGAATAATGTCCTGCCTTATTCACCAAAGCTGTTGCAGGACGTGCGTGTACACCTGTTTCTGAAGTAATACGAACTGTTTTTTCTACTGCCATCAAAAAAACCTCCTCAATTATATCTAGCTACACTCTGATTGTACCATACCCTAAATCAAAGTGGAATAATCTTATTAGTAGAAGAATTCACAAAATATTAAACCAAATAACACACACGAAACCATTCAACCCATCCATTAAAAATTGCCGAACCGAGAGACCAGAAAGAAGATTGAAGATAAAATCTGAAAAAGCTTGCAGATATAGCTTAGTTTGTGCTAAATTAGTAGTAGTGTATTTTTCTGAACCAAGTTATTAAAATATTATTTGTCAAGATTGTCTAGGAGGTGTGCACACCCATGCAAGGTGCTGCCGTAACATTATTAATTTTAACTTCAATCGCACTTATTGTGCTTGTCGTACTACAATCAGGAAAGAGTGAAGGACTATCTGGAGCGATCTCAGGTGGTGCAGAACAACTTTTTGGAAAGAAAAAGGCGCGCGGAATTGATGCGTTTTTAAACCGTGCCACAGTCATTGCTTCTGTAATATTCTTTCTATTAACTTTCTTGTTAGCTTATGTACTATAATAATGAATCGAGTCAAACCTCTCAATTAATTATAATGAGGGGTTTTTTCGTTGTCTAAATCAAATTGATAAGGCACTATTAATGCAGATGGTGGGTAAGTTTGTTAAGATAAAGTAATGACATAGTAGAGAGAAAACTTGTGGAGGGGAAAATAGAGATGAAAATGCAACAACCAAAACCTTTTATGTTTGAAGCAGGAGATCGTGCGGTATTATTACTACATGGGTTTACTGGCCATAGCGCTGATGTAAGAATGTTAGGGCGCTTCTTGCAAACGAAAGGTTACACAACTTATGCACCGATTTATCGTGGCCACGGTGGCAACCCAGAACAATTACTTGAAGGTGGCGCAGAAGCATGGTGGGTAGATGTTCAAGAAGCTTATCATAAACTAAAAGATCAAGGGTATCAGAAGGTTGCTGTTGCTGGCTTATCTTTAGGTGGCCTGTTGGGATTAAAGCTTAGTTTTTCTGAACCAGTTATTGGCATGGTGCCAATGTGTACACCGATGATTTTGGATGATGAGCACCGACTTGATGATGGCTTTAGATACTATGCGAGACAATATAAACAACGTGAAGGGAAAACGGGTGACGCTGTTAAGCAAGAAGTTGAAGCACTTGTTGAAAAGTCAGCACCATTATTTAGTCAAATCACTGAATTGATCAACGAGGTTCGTCAATCGTTAGATTTAATTTATACGCCAACTTTAGTTGTTCAAGCGGAAGATGACCAGATCATCAATCCGAAAAGTGCTAACTATATTTATGATCACGTTGAATCAGATCCAAAAGATCTGAAGTGGTATCAAGATGCTAGTCATGCAATCACACTCGGTAGTAAAAGAGATCAAGTTCATCAAGATATTTATCAATTTCTAGAATCACTTAACTGGGATTAAATCAAAAAAATAAGCACATATTAAATAGAAAGAAGGTGAGATAATGGAAGATTTAAGAGAGAAACTATTGGGATTTTTTAAAGATGAATCAGACCGACCGCTTAAAGTTGAGGAAGTGATGACGGCATTAGAACTTGACAGTAACGATGGTCAACTTTTTGCTTCAGTTATCAAAGCATTAAATGATTTAGAACAAGATGGAGAATTGATTTTAACGAGAAAGAATCGCTACTCGCTACCAGAGCGGATGGGGTTAATTAAAGGAACAATCCAGATGCATAAAAAGGGTTTTGCATTTCTGATTCCTACTGATGAAAGTAAAGCTGATGTGTATATCAATCCAACCGATTTAAAAGGGGCAATGAATCGAGATCTAGTATTTGTCCGAGTGATCTCTAATCAAGTTGGTGATAAACGTTTTGAGGGTGTTGTTGAGCAAATTATTGAACGCCACTCAACTCGAATTGTAGGAACTTTTGAGGATAAGGGGAGCTTTGGTTTTGTTATTGCTGATGATAAACGGATTCCAAATGATATCTTTATCAGAAAAAGTGAATCACATGGTGCGGTTACCGGCCATAAGGTGATTGTAAACATTACTAAATTCCCTGAAGGTACGATGTCAGCTGAAGGGGAAATTGTTGAAATTCTCGGACACAAAAATGATCCGGGTATGGATATTTTGTCAATTATTCATAAATATGATATTCCGATTGAGTTTCCTGACGAAGTGATGGAACAAGCTGAACAGACTCCTGAGACAATTGATGAAAGTGAGCTTGAAGGACGGCGTGATTTAAGGGACGAGCTCGTTGTCACAATTGATGGTGCAGATGCGAAGGACTTAGATGATGCAATTTCAGTTAAAAAATTAGCTAACGGAAATTATAAACTTGGTGTCTATATTTCTGATGTCTCATACTATGTTGAACAAGATTCACCGATGGATCAAGAAGCATACGATCGTGGGACGAGCGTTTATTTAGTTGATCGAGTGATTCCAATGTTGCCACATCGACTGTCAAATGGAATTTGTTCATTAAATCCTGGTGAAGATCGGTTAACATTGGGCTGTGAAATGGAAATCGATCCAAAAGGTGTTGTTGTCAGTCACGATATTTTCCAAAGTGTCATTAATAGTTCAGCGCGAATGACTTATAAAGAAGTCAATCAAATTCTCGTTGATCAAGACCAATCCGTCAGGGATCAGTATGAGGAGTTTGTGCCTTTATTTGAAGCGATGGAAGACTTAGCGGTAATTTTGCGACAAAAACGGTTTGGACGTGGAGCTATCGACTTTAATTTCAAAGAAGCACAAGTACTCGTTGATGAATCGGGTCATCCAACAGATGTTGTTATCCGTGAGCGATCGGTCGCAGAGCGATTAATTGAAGAATTTATGCTGATTGCGAACGAGACTGTTGCCGAGAATTTCCATTGGATGGAGATGCCGTTTATTTATCGAATTCACGAAGATCCAGATGAAGAAAAACTGCAAACTTTTTATCAGTTTGTTGGTCAGTTTGGCTATAACATAAAAGGAACAGCAAATGAAGTTCATCCGCAAGCGTTGCAACAAGTCCTTGATCTCGTTAAAGGTGAGCAAGAGGAAATGGTGATTTCAAAATTGATGCTTCGGTCATTAAAACAGGCAAAATATGACTTTAATAGCATCGGGCATTTCGGTTTAGCAACTAAATATTACACACATTTTACTGCACCGATTAGACGTTACCCAGATTTAATTGTTCATCGATTAATTCGGACCTACTTAATTAACGGTAAAATTGATGAAAAAATACAAAACCATTGGAAATCGAAGTTGCCTGAAATCGCAAAACATACATCTGAACGCGAACGGATCGCGGTCGATGCTGAAAGAGAAACAGATGATCTGAAAAAAGCAGAATTTATGCAAGATAAGATCGGCGAGGAATTTGATGGTGTGATCAGCTCAGTGACTGGATTTGGTTTATTCGTTGAACTAGAAAACACTGTAGAAGGCTTAGTTCACGTCACCGATTTAACTGATGATTACTATCACTTTGATGAACGAAGTTTTGCCTTAATTGGTGAGCGTACCGGCAATGTATTTCGGATTGGGGATGCGATCACAATTAAAGTAGCAGATGTCAATCTAGAGGAACATTCTGTTGACTTCGAAGTCGTTGGTATGAAGCAAAAAGCACGTAGAAAAGAAACGCCAAAGCATGAACAACCAAAATCAAAATCAAAGAATAAAAAACAAGGTAAAAAACTTAAACCACCGAAAGCGCGCAAGAATAAAAAACGCAAATAATTTTTCATTAGAAAACTTAGCGTTCGCCAAGCCTTTAGGCGAATGCTTTAGTTCGTACTAGTTTAGAAAATTACAAACTTCGTTAGCTATGGATAACTTTGTACTTGTTAAATGTCTAAGGACCTTTATGAGTAATGTCTAACAATTTGTCGCTATTCATTGTATATCAAAGGTATTTTAAGTGAGATACCTGATGATTAGCCCCTATTCGTTAGAGATCGGATCGATTCAGAGGTTGATTTCTGACGATTAGCCCCTATTCGTTAGAGATCGGATCGATTCAGAGGTTGATATCTGACGATTAGCCTCTATTCGTTAGATATCGGGTTGATTCAGAGGTTGATTTCTGACGATTAGCCTCTATTCGTTAGATATCGGGTTGATTCAGGGGTTGATTTCTGACGATTAACTCCTATTCGTTAGAGATCGTTACGATTTTGAGGGGATCTCTGATGATTAGTGCTTATTCGTTACCTCTCTGACGATTTTCTAGTGAGATAGGGCACGATTAGCTCTATTTGTCATATTTACTTAATAAAATCACCGTATAACACCCAACCGTCTTGAACTTCAAAGGCTTTTTTATTTGGAATTTTCCCAAATACCTCAGGAGTAAAATCAAACCACGCGTGCCTCGCTGCAATGGAGTGCGCAAGCTCAAATTGAATAGTTTCAAATAATCCAGGTTCACTAAAATAATCATCCCAAAAATAACGCACTTGCGCATAGGAATCCCCTTTGATATTGTCCGAAATCAATAACCAGCAGTCTTGCTTTTCATTTTGTTAAAAACGTGTCTCAGCTAATTTTTGATCGGTGATCAGTGGGGGTAATTCGATAATGGTTTAAATTCAAAAGATATCGCAGTGCAATTGTCAATAGCCCTCCACTGATTGAAGTATCACCTTATTATCGCATAGTCAGTTTATTTCTATCTAGTAGAAAGCTTGTTTTCTATTATTTTAAACAGAGTCCCAACTGCTGGGATGATTGTATTTGTAGTCTGAACCTGTTAAAATTGTAACTGTCTTAAAGTGAAGGAGGGTTGATGATGCCCAAAAATCAAAGTAAAGCAATTGCACAAAATAGAAAAGCGTCCCATGATTATTTTATCGAAGACACTTATGAAGCGGGTCTTGTTTTACAAGGTACAGAAATTAAATCGATCCGCGCCGGTCGTGTTAATATGAAAGATAGCTTTGCCCGCGTTGAACGTGGCGAGGTGTTTTTGTATAATCTTCATATTTCCCCATATGAGCAGGGAAACCGCTATAATCATGAGCCGACTCGAACACGAAAACTACTTCTGCATAAAAAGCAAATTAACAAATTGATAGGCGAAACGCAACAAGCCGGTTATTCACTCGTTCCATTAAAAATTTATATTAAAAATGGTGTTGCTAAGATTCTGATTGGTTTAGGTAAAGGTAAAAAGCAATATGATAAGCGAGAAGACTTGAAAAGAAAACAAGCTAAGCGTGACGTTGACCGTGCGCTGAAAGATAGCTTGCAGTATGAGTAAAATGTTTGTGGGGGAAATATTTAACCCTGTCATTTGGTGAAGGGTCGTAAGACCGTTCGCCAAATGACAGGGCCACCAAACGGAAGTGCGGTAGGTTATAAGCAGAATACATGAAA
>DUPD01000014.1 GCA_012838505.1 Bacilli bacterium
TATACAATATCAAAGATCGGGCTCCTTTTCACTTAATTAGTGAAAGATCGATTGGCTATTTTTAATTGATTTGATACAGTTTCTTTAAGGTTTTTGATATGGCTGTGAATAATCCAGGTTAATAATAAGCCAACTAATATCGGGATAAAGAAGTGAATCTGTAACGGATAGCCTAAACTTTTGAATAGGGTAACTAAATTAATTAGCAAAAACAGTCCCATAACGGAATAGGTGATGATTTCATATGATCGTGAAAACTGTTGGTAATTCTTTTTCTTTGGATCAATTTTTGGACTGAATAAGATGATCAAGTAGAGTAAAACGTACATCCCATTGTTGGTAAATAGTGCGATAAACTTTGAAGCAGTCCAATTAACTGATCCGTCAACACCCCATTGCATTGGAACTTGATCTGGTAATTGAGGATAAAAGATTAGCCACAAACTAATTGAAATAAGAATCATGAGGATTGGAATCAGGTGTTTTTTCATTGTTCTTTCTCTCCTTTATCAATAAAATCAATCGTCCAACTGACGAGCTCTTGAAAAACAGTGAGGTTTAATGTGTAGTAAATAAATTGTCCCTGCTTATTATCATAAACAAGTTCTGCCTGTTTTAGAATGTTTAAATGTTGTGAGATGCTTGATTTTGACATCTCAAAATGGCTAGATATTTCACCAGCAGTTAAATCACCAGCTTTTAATAATGTTAAAATTTTTCGTCGTGTTGGATCTGCAAGAGCTTTAAACACATCTTTCATTAAATAATCATCCTTAAGTATTTAAGTAATTACTTAAATGATAAAATAACTGCTGTAGTCTGTCAAGAAAAAAAGTGATTGATCTCGGGATCAATCACTAAAATTCAATGATTCATACGATTTTTTTCTTTCAACAAAGCTTGAAACTGTTGTTCAAGTGCATCAGTTGGTTCGATACTTAATTTACTTAGAACTTCAGAAATCCGTGTTTCTAGGACGAGCAATTTTTGTTCGTGACTGCTCTCATCTTTTGGTGGATTGAGGTATTCTTGATATGTCCCAGGAAATAATTCAATTGTTTGATCTCTAATCACAATCAGCTTGGTCGCTACCTGTTCAATCAGTCGTTGATCATGTGAGACAAATAGAATTGTACTCGGATAACTTAATAATAATGATTCGAGTGCTTCAATTGCTTCGATATCTAAAAAGTTTGTTGGCTCATCCAGAATAAGCATATTCGCATCACTAACAAGTAATTTTGCCAAGACAACTTTGACACGCTCTCCGCCACTCAATGTTCGAATTGGTTTTGTCACATCATCTTCGCTAAAATTAAGTCGAGCTAAGCATGTTCTAATCAATGTTTCTGATTGAATTGCATGATCACTTACATAGCTTAAAATCGATTGATTTAATTTCAGATCTTGTAATTTTTGATCAAAATAACCGACTTTAATTGCGGGAGAAAGCTGAACACCATTAACTCGATTAATTATTTTTTTGACGAGTGTCGACTTGCCCGTACCATTATTTCCAATGATCGCCAACTTGTCATTACCTTTGATTTGAAAGCTTGTCGGCTTCCATAAAGTTCGACCATCAATATGACCTGGTAAGTTTTCAACTCTTAAAATTGTTCGTCCTGATAAATGTTCTGCTTGAGGATGTTCCATCTTAATCGGTGCTTCCTGATAAACCTTTTCAACCGATTCTAATTTCTCTATCCTTGTTTCAAGTGCTTTTTTATTTTGATGGAGCTTTTTTTGTTTTTTAGCAAAGTATGGTTTGGCGCCTGTAATCCGTGCCTCAGAAGAACTGAGTTGTTTGGGTTTCTTTGTCGCACGTTGAGCTTTTTGCTCCTTTTTAACGAGTGCTCGCTCTAATTGCTTCTTCTTTTCGATGTATTGATGGTATGCTTCTTCCTGTTGTTTAATTTGTGCTTGTTTTTGCTCGTGATAATCACTATAATTCCCTTGATAAACATTAATTCTTCGTTGATCAATTTCCCAAATTTGTTCACACAGTTGGTCTAGGAAATACCTGTCATGTGAGACAAGGATCAGTGCCCCTTGCCAGCGTTTGAGTTGATTTAGTAACCTCTTGATATGACTTTGATCTAGATTTGTTGTCGGTTCGTCAGCTAAAAGTAGGTCGGATTTTTCTGCTAGTGCATGATTAATGTAACGTTGCGTCACTTCACCGCCACTTTCAGATGTATCTGTTTCCTTAAGTTGTGGTAACAGTTTAATCGAACCATAACGGTTTAATTGCCCCTGATCCGCTTCTTGTTTACCAATGATTAAATTCAATAATGTTGATTTACCAGAGCCATTTTTTCCAACTAATCCGATTCGTGCCTGTTTTTTAACAGCTAGTTGCTCAAGCTTAAAGAGTAATTCACCCTTTATAAACTTTTGAACATGTTTTAATTCCACAATCGTCATATTCTCACCTCATTATAGAAGACAAAAAAGCCTCCTACTTATACTTATTTGAATAAGAAAATAGGAGGCACCGATAGCATATCTGCTATAATAGTGGGCATAGATATAGTCGATTACATCCTATTTTCGTTTGACTAAATGAAAGCAGACCAAACAAGACACATTTTTTGAATGAGTTGTGGTCTTACTTAGATTTAGTTCAGACTTAAAAAAATAGGATTATAATTTCATCGGCTAAAAGTTCACCCTCTCTGTAAAATTACCTTTAGTTTAACTAAAGCTATGATCATTTGTCAATAAGACTTATTATTTTTAATGTTTCATAAACAAAGAGGGCTTGAGAATTTAAATGATATCGGTTATAATAATTTATGGTCAATCGAGGGGAATTAGCTCAGTTGGGAGAGCGCCTGCGTGGCACGCAGGAGGTCGTCGGTTCAAGCCCGATATTCTCCATCTGAATTAAACAACACTGATCAAATAATGGTCAGTGTTGTTTTTATGAACTTTTTGTGAAGCATTTCATAAACCTATTGTTAATTAGATGATTAAGAAATATAATAAACTAGAAATTATGAAAAATATTAAGTTAAAGGAAGTGTTCACATGAAATTATCAGGAAAAACAGTCATTGTAACAGGTGCTGCAGCAGGTATGGGAGAAGCAATCGCTAAAAAGTTTGCGCAAGAAGGTGCTAAGGTTGTTGCGACAGATATCAATCAAGAATTACTAGATCAAGTCGTCAATGCAATTAGAGAAGCGGATGGCGAAGCAGTTGGTCTAGTCAGTAACATCGGTGAACAAAAGGATATTGACCAAATGGTGCATGAAGCAATTGAACGCTATGGCTCACTTGATATTTTAGTGAACAACGCTGGCATTATGGATAACTTTGTCCCAGTTGGTGACTTGACAGATGAACAATGGGATCGAATTATTCAAATTAATTTAACTGGACCATTTAAGGCAGCGCGTGCAGCAATTAAAGTTATGGAAACACAAGAAAATGGCGGTGTGATTATTAACAATGCATCGGTTGGAGGGTTGTTTGGTGCACGTGGTGGGGCGGCTTACGTATCGTCTAAGCATGGATTACTCGGAATGACGAAAAATATCGCAGCAACATATGGCGTTCATGGGAAAATTCGTGCAAATGCAATTGCACCAGGTGGAGTCGCAACGAATATTCAAACGACAATTACTGAACCACATGAGTTAGGAAGTAAAGCTATTGGCTCTATTGGGGGAGAAACTGCTCCAATAGGTCAATCAGAAGAAATAGCAGAAGTTGCTCTATTTCTAGCTTCTGATGCTTCAAGTTTTGTCAATGGAGCAGTTATTACAGCTGACGGTGGCTGGACAGCAGGCTAAATAGGTAACGTTGAGTAAATACCTTGATTATTGATCGATTGATCAGTAATCAAGGTATTTTTTTAAAGTTTAGGGCAAACGCTTGCTCTAAACGTGCACTTGATGTACAATGGCAAATGGCATAAATGTAAAGAACTTAAAATCAATCGATTACTGCTGTTATTTAGTTAAGGTTATCTTTACTTTCTGATCAGTTTTGTACAAAAAGAAAGTATACAATCGTTAAAGGGAGACGAAAAGAAAATGTTTAAACACTTTAAGAAGAAAAAAGGGGAAATTTCTCCAAGGAACACAAGAGTTAAAATTAATGAAAGCTCAAAGAACAGAACACGTTCTAACAAATTAAACACAGTATTTGGAATGAACAACATAAAAATTGGTTGGAAATATGGAGTCGTCATGTTAATTATTCTTCTCTTGCTCGTATTTGCAACGAGTTTTGTTGCGTATTCAATTCGTGAGGCTCAAAATGATATGGACAACTTAATCGAAGATGCAGATCGTGCTTTTGCTACAATTGAGTTAAGCGATATGATTAATGCAAAAGGATTGTCAGCTTTGGCTTATGCGCAATTTGGAAATCCAGCAATATTAGAAGATTTTGAAGTTCAGAATCAAGCAATAGATGAACGGATTGCTACGTTAAGTGAGCAAATTACTAAAGAAGAGCAAGTAGATTTATTTAATGATGTTGTTAGTATAAATCAAGATTTAACAGATTTATTTTACGATCAAATCGTTGAAGATAGGGATCAGGATGATGCTGTATTGAGAATGCACAGCAATAGTTATCTCAATTTAAATTCAATCTCAACTCGATATTTAAACCGCCTGCGCGAATCGATCACTTACGATCGAGATTTAGCAGCTGAGCGAGCAGAAACTAGTCAGACCTCTGCTCAAGTTATATTGATTACAAGTATGTTGATCGCTAGTGTTATTGCAGTCATACTGTTTATTTTAATTAGTATATATGTCTCGAAAAATTTAAAACAAGTCATTTTAATAAGTGATAAGATTGCTTCAGGTGATTTAACACGAGCAGAAAGTTTTTATCAAGGAAATGACGAAATTGGCCAACTCTCAATTTCAATAGAAAAGATGAGGTTGCATCTTGTGTCAATGATTGATTCAATTAAGCAAACGTCATCACTAGTAGGTCAACAAAGTGAGCAGTTGAATTCGTCAGCAGATGATGTTAAATCAGGCTCACAGCAGATTGCAGTGACAATGGATGAATTAGCGTCTGGTACAGAAACACAAGCAAACTTTGCAAGTGATCTAGCTGAAACGATGACTGAATTTGCTGAGCGAATTCAGTCAATTAATACGAGTAGTCAATCAATTAGTGAGTCAACAAAGCTTGTTTTAGAAGAAACGAATTTAGGTAATCAATCAATGAATCAATCAATTACTCAAATGGGCAATATTGATCAGATTGTTAAAGACTCTGTCATTAAAGTAGAGGGGCTTGACCAACAAACACAAGAGATTTCACAGCTAGTTGATGTTGTTAAGGATATTGCCGATCAAACGAATTTACTTGCACTGAATGCAGCAATTGAAGCTGCAAGAGCAGGAGAGCAAGGGCGAGGCTTTGCTGTCGTCGCAAATGAGGTAAGAAAACTGGCTGAACAAGTTGCAAATTCAGTTGTTGAAATTGCAAAGATTGTAGATTCGATTCAAGTTGAATCGAAATCTGTTTCAACAGTATTAAAGCAAGGCTATGATGAAGTAGCGCAAGGAACAAAAGATATTGAAGCAACAGGGATACGATTTGAAGCAATTGAAAGTGCAATCGCAACGATGACAACAAATGTTCAAACAGTTATGTCGGGGTTAATAGAGATAAATAATGATTCTGAAAAAGTAAATGAAGCTGTTCAAGAGATCGCTTCAATCTCAGAAGAAACATCAGCAGGGGTTGAAGAAACGTTAGCCTCATCAGAGCAAACGTCAAGTGCAATGGAAGGTGTTGCAGAGGGCGCAAATACCCTTCTTGATTCAGCCAATGTATTGCGTCAGTTAATCCAACAATTTAAGCTCTAATTTTTAAAAAAGCGATTGTCATGCGAGTTGATAATTGCTTTTTTTTTCATATTAAGTAGAGCCCGTTAGACGGATTAAAGTTTATCAGATAAATCAAACAAGATGTGACAAAAGTCAATCTTTAAATTATAAAATTCAAGCCGATACATTAAGCATAGGTTGAATGTCTTAGAATGTAGCTTATTCTAGGAGAAATGTCTTGTCTAAAATTGAATTTAAGTATAGTATTGAATATATACTTTTACTTATGTGATAAGCAATGAAAGCGTTTTATTATTAAGAGGGAGGATAACAAGATGAATAAGCGTTTTAACTTCAAGAAGGTAATAGAATCCCGCCCCATTCAATTTATCAAATCGAGCTTTGGGAAGATAAAATTACCTAAAAGACGGGAAAAATCAGAAAAGATGAAGATACGTGTTAAAACAACTCGTCGGAAAAAAATTGGAAATTTAGGCTTACATAATTTGAAAATTGGTTGGAAGTATGGGGTTGTACTTATTATTATTTTTATCCTACTTGTTGTTTCAACAACATTAGTTGCAGTATCGATCAATGAAGCTCAAGAAGATATGGACGTTTTAGTCGATGAAGCTGATCTGGCTGTTTTAACAATTGAATTGAGTGATTTAATGAATTCAAAAGGTTTATCAGCGATGGCTTATGCACAATTTGGGAATGAAAGCCACCTAAATGAATTTGAAACTAAAAATGTAGAAGTTGATGAACGGATTGCCTATTTAAGTGAACATATCGTAGGTGATAGTCATATTTCACTTTTTAACGAGGTTGAGCAGTTAAATCAGGAGTTAAACGATATGTTTTATAATGAAATTGTTGATTCAATTGGAGCAGGTAGTGACGTAATGCGCCTGTATGGTAATCGATACAACAATGCAACAGCTAATGCAGGACTGTACTTGGAATCGCTTCGAGGTTTAATTACTGAGGATCGTGATTTGGCAGCTAATAATGCTGAAGAAAGTCAAAATATGGCTCTAGTTATGTTATTCTCAAGTATGTTTATCTCAATTATTATTGCACTTATTCTTGTCTTGTACATTAGTAGACATGTATCGAGACATCTAAATCAAGTCGTTGTGATGAGTGACCGAATTGCATCAGGTGATTTAACTGAAACGGACTATCATTATCAAGGTAAAGATGAGATTGGACAGCTTTCTAACTCAGTGGAGCAAATGCGCTTACAATTAACAACGATGATTGATTCAATTAAGCAAACATCATTGTTAGTCGGTACTCAAAGTGAACAGCTTAATCAATCTGCAGATGATGTTAAGTCTGGAACAGAACAAATTGCTGCAACAATGGAAGAGTTGGCATCTGGAACAGAGACACAAGCAAACTTTGCTAGTGATTTAGTTGAAACAATGACAGCATTCGCTGAGCAGATTAAATCGATTAATACAAGTAGTGAATCGATTAATGAATCATCGAACAGTGTGTTAAAAGAAACTGAATTAGGTAATGAGTATATGAATAAATCGATTGCTCAAATGAATAGCATTGATCAAATCGTAAAAGATGCTGTCGACAAAGTAGAGGGACTAGATAAGCAGACACAAGAAATATCTAAACTTGTTGGTGTCGTTAAAGATATTGCGGATCAAACAAACTTATTAGCATTAAATGCCGCGATTGAAGCAGCTCGGGCTGGAGAGCATGGTTTAGGTTTTGCAGTTGTTGCCGATGAGGTTAGAAAGCTTGCTGAACAAGTTGCTAATTCTGTCGTAAGTATTGCGAAAAATGTAAGTGAAATTCAAGCAGAATCTAAGGCTGTTTCAACTGCGTTAGAGCAAGGTTACGATGAAGTCGAACAAGGAACGAAAGATATTTCAGAAACGGGCGTTCGTTTCAAGGCGATTGATGATGCGATTGCATTAATGACATCAAACGTCCAAACAGTTATGGCTGGTTTAGAAGAATTAAATAATGACTCAGCTAAAGTGAATGAAGCTGTTCAAGAAATTGCTTCAATTTCAGAGGAGTCTGCAGCCGGTGTTGAAGAAACATCAGCTTCAGCTGAAGAAGCATCAAGCTCAATGGAAGGTGTAGCAATTGGTGCAAGTACGTTACTTGAATCTGCTCAAGAGTTAAGTGAGTTAGTTCAAAAATTCAAAATGTAATTAAATAAGCGTTTGCCAATTGAATTTAACTGGCAAACGCTTTTTTGATCGATTCTGATTATTGAAAATGAGCGAGTTCTGCATCGATTGCTTTGCGAATTCTTTGGAGGCAGTCATTGCTATCCCTTCCTCTAATTCGCTGGCCGTTGACTAGAGCAAAGGCATTAAATCTACATAAACCACACATTGATAGACACTGATTGACAAGAACGGATACTTCTGGGTACTCTTCTTCCAAGAGTCGCTCTGCATCAACTGTCATGAGGACATTACTTTCACAAATTTCAACGATAATAATTCCCATTGTATCCACCTCTCGATTCAAAATAGCATTACTAAGTTATCATTGTAGTGCAAAGCATTGTGTTTGTCATTTAATATACACAAATTGTGACATTATAGACCTATAGGATTATAAAGTTTGCATTTTAACTAGTTTGTTATTTACTTCACAAACAATATTCGTTATGATTAGATAAAGGGTGGTGTGGGGATGAGTAAACAACAGACAACAAGGCAAACGATTGTCGAGTTATTAAAGAAAAATCAAGAATTATCAGTTAGTGGCTTAAAAGAACATTTAGATATCACCGAGATGGCTGTGCGAAAACATTTAATTAAATTAGAAGCAGAAGAATATATTACATCAAGATCTGTCCGTCAACCAATGGGTAGACCCGTGATTTATTATAGTTTAACAACTAAAGGTCATGAGACATTTCCAAATAATTATGACAAAATTGTCGTTGAATTGCTCCAAGATATTCATGAAAATATGGGAGAAGAAGCAATTGATCTCTTATTTGAAAATCGCGAACAACGCTTGCGGAAAAAATATCGTCGCCGAATTTTTAAAGAAGATCCATTAATTGAGCGTGTTGAAAATTTAGTTGATGTCCAAACAGAGAATGGCTATATGGCCGAATTCACTGAATCAGAAGAAGAAAGCTCAGATACAATCACATTTGAGCAGTTTAATTGTCCAATTGCTGCGATTGCAGACCGCTATGATACACCATGTCATTATGAGCTTGAATTATTTAAAGAAGTACTTGGAACGGATCAGGTGGAGCGGGTTGAATGTATCGCTAAGGGTGGTAAAAGTTGCAAATATTTAATCAAAAACAAACTAACATCTGATCAAACAACAAATCCCTCGTAAATTAAGAGGGATTTTTAAAATTTATCGATTTCATTGATCATTGTACTAATCATGCGGTGAATTGCTTTCTGATGTTTAATTGGCATCTTGCTAATTTGATCAAATTGATCTCTGAACTGAGGATTTTTTATCAAAAAGCTGATTAAATCTAAGAATGATTCATCAATTGTCTGTTCATCATCAGTACTTGTTTGATAAAATTGTTGAAAATCACTTAATAATTGATCAGCGTGTTTATTCAACCCGAGCAGACTATCAATTGACTGATGAAAAATTTGACTCAGCTTGATAATCGTCGGTAAGTCAGGTAACACATCGCCATTTTCCCACTTAGCAATTACAGATCGTGATATTTTCAATTGATCTGCTAATTTTTGTTGTGTCCAGTTTTGATTCGTACGGTAATATTTAATATTGGATGCTAATTTATGGATTGACATAATTTATTCCCTACCATTCTTATCACTAAGTCCTCTTTAATCCTATCATGATTAAAGCAATTTTCTTCCTTAAGGTTGTTCTTTGTAAGAACATATAGTAAAATGTTCCTATAAAGAACATCGAGAGGTGATGAAATGGATGCGTGCTTATTGTTTAATTATGAAAAATGGCAAAACGTAAGTAACACTATTCAGTTTCCCCCATTGGGAACTAAAATCGTCAAAATTTTAAAACTTCCAGAACACCCAGAATGTTTATGCTTACATTTGTACGTCAGTGAAAAGATCTCAGTTTGGCAAGTTGTGCTTGATTTAGAGACAGAAAATATCGTTACAGGCTATGGTTTTGGTTTGACATTTTTAGAGGCAAAAACTGAAGCTTTAGCAGTCTTAGAAAAAAGAATCTCAAAAAGAGTTGTAAACTACTAAATACTTACCATTGTGTAAGTATTTTTTTATTAAATTAAAAAACTATTCAGTTTAGATCAGCAAGTAGATTTGGTTAACATGGTATAATGTTGCTAAGAGGTGATCTAGATGACTAAAATAACGAAGATTACAACGCAAAAGCGAAATAAACATCGCTACAATATTTTTATTGAAAAAAACAGTAAGGAACAATATGCCTTCAGCGTTGAAGAAGAGACGTTAATTAGTGAAGGACTAAAAAAAGGTCTTGTTTTAGATCGAATCACAATGGAACATTTAATGAGAGCAGATCATCTCAATAAAACATACAATAAAGTGTTGAATTACTTAAGTTATCGGATGCGTTCAACAGAGGAAGTAAGAACATATTTGCTTGAACATGAGCTAGAAGAAGAACAAATTCAGGTACTTATTGATCGCCTCAATCGGCAAAAATTATTAGATGATCAAGCATTTGCCAATGCGTTTGTTAAGACAAAAGTGAACTCAGGTTTTAGAGGTCCAGGACAAATTCGAACGGAACTTTTTCAAAAAGGGATCAAGCAATCATTAATTGAACAAGCTTTAACTTGTTATTCAGAATCCGATCAAGTTGAAAGAATTGAAGCTTGGTTAACGAAGCAGATCAAAAAAACAACGCGCCAATCACATCGACAACAAATGAATAAATTAAAACAACAGTTGCTTCAAAAAGGCTTTGATCACTCAATAATTGAGCACGCTTTTCAACAGATCACGTTTAAAAAAGATGAACAAGAGGAGTGGCAATCACTTGTTTATCAAGGAGAAAAGGCATTACGTAGATACCAAACAAAAGCAGAAGGTTATTTACTACTCCAAAAAATAAAAGCCTCTCTCTATCGAAAGGGCTTTAATCAAGAACTAATTAATCGTTTTATTGAACAGCATGTAGACTCAAATTGATCGAGTTGATTTAAGTAAGTTGTTTGCCTCAAGGTGATTGATTGCTTCAAAAACATGGTCAACTACATGTTGCGCTGCCTGCTTGACATCATGATCCGCACTTGACATCGCATAACTGTGCGGTGTCATTTTCAGCATCTCGATATCATTTTGTGAATCGCCAATGACCGCAATCTCTTCTGGTTTGATCGCAAGTGTCTCAATTAAATGTGTCAGCCCAACTTGTTTGTTTACATCTGTCGGCATTACATCAATACATTTGGGTGCTGATAAAACACTACTTACCTCACCTTTAAAAATTTCATTTAATTCGGATTGGATTAACAGTAACTGCTCAATTTCACCAAGAAGCATAAATTTGACGACATTTAGCTGGTTTTTAATCTGCTCATTTAATTGATCTGTATGTATGAGACGATGATTGAATAAATCTTGCAGCTCGACTATAGTCGAAATTTCTTGTTCGAATAAAATTTGATCTGCTGTTGTGACAAAATAATAGGCTGGATAATCTTTAATGCGCTCATAAAGCATCTCTGCTATTTTGGTAGAGAAATATTGGTGAAAAATAGTTTCGTTTGCATCGTTAATGACATATGAACCGTTCTGACTCACACGGTGACCAGTTATTTTTAACTGCTCAAATAGATAAACAATATCCTGATCGGTACGCCCGGTTGCAAAAGCAATTTCAATCCCACGATTATACAAAGATTGAATCGCCAATTGGTTTTCCTTTTCAACGTATTGATGGTCTTTTAATAATGTTCCATCTAGATCGGTAGCAAACAATTTAATCATCCAATCATCCCTTCATAAAAGTATTACACCAATTACTCTAATCGAAAGAGCAATCACTTGCAATAAATAACCCTCAAAGTAGGTGGAAGTCCACTTTGAGGGTTATGTTTAAAGATCTTCAATTAATAGCTTATCCTGCAGCTTTTGCTCCGAAAATATCCAGCCTGTATATGACTTCAAAATCTTGAAATCCTTTGTAATATTAACAACCGCCACAAATGGATAACGGTCTTTAGACCTGTAGCGCAAATCAATAAATCGAACTTCAGTGTAATCATCGTAATCTGTTTGTTCCCACCGATAGACTTTTGAAAATGATAGAAACGCATCGACATTTGGATCTGACTTTGCTGTTCTGATCAGCTCATTATCAGGAACGGGCGTCCGATTAAATTGATCAACAATTTGAATATTCCCATCATTTGCACGGGCAACATAAAACTTGTCCTCAGTTGTAATTGCAAGTCGCCAGATTTTTTGACTAATCGTTGGTGAAGTGAAAATACCCTCAACATTATAAAATGAGAGCCGAATTTTCCTTTCTAAAACTTTCTTCTGCCAAAATCGCTTCAAGTAATAGAGAAAGATCAAAAAGTAAATCGTCAGAAATGTCTTGACTGGATCTGCACCTAATATCCAAAGAGCGATACCAATTAAATGGGCCGAGAAGATAACTGGATCAAATGTGTTGATGAATCCGAGTCCAATCCACTTTTTTGAGAAAGGGCGAAACGCTTGTGTCCCATATGCATTAAAAATATCGACGACAACATGAAGGAAAACAGCTAGTGCCGTCCATACCCAAATATTGAAAAAGGGCAACCCAGGGACGAGGAAATAAATCAGACCCGAAATCAGGATCCCCCAAAAAATCATCAACGGGATCGAGTGGGTAATGCCTCTATGATGTCGTAAATAGACAGCATTATTTTTTAATTTTAAAATCGTATCAAAATCAGGCGCATGTGAGCCAATGATTGTTCCAGCCATAACGGCAGTGAAAAAGATTGGATTCGATTGAATAACAGGATCGGCAGTCGCAATGCCACCTAATGCAATCCCCATCGCAATGTGCGTTCCGGTATCGATTTGTGCTCACCTCTTTCAAATCGTTTTATTAGTCGCTATAATCTAAAGGACTTGAAAAACTCTTTCCCTTATATTTTGCCATAATTGAAAGGGTTTAAACATCTGATGCTTATTCATACGAAATTAACGAAAAAGGGTGACGATATTGGAGGAGAGTTCATTTAATAAAAAGGCATTTCAAACAGATTTAATCAATTGGTTTTTAAAAAATCAACGCCAATTACCGTGGCGAGAAGATAAAGACCCATATAAAGTATGGGTTTCTGAGATCATGCTCCAGCAAACACAAGTGGATACGGTCATCCCATATTTCAAGAATTTTATTGAAAAATTCCCCAACCCGGTTGCTTTGGCTGATGCGGACGAACAGGATGTTCTTAAGGCGTGGGAGGGGCTAGGGTATTACTCAAGAGCTCGAAATCTACAATTTGCGGTTCGAGAAGTAAAAGAAAAGTATCAAGGCAAAGTTCCAGAAGATCCTAAGCAATTAGGTGACCTGAAAGGAATTGGTCCATATACATTGGGAGCGATTATGAGTATTGCTTATGATCAACCTGAGCCAGCGGTCGACGGTAATGTGATGCGCGTGATGTCACGTGTATTCAAAATTGATGACGACATCGCCAAAGCAAAAACAAAAAAGGTCTTTGATGCAGTTGTCAGGGATGTGATTTCAACTGAAGATCCATCGAGTTTTAATCAAGGAATTATGGAGTTGGGTGCATTAATCTGTCGCCCTAGAAATCCTAAATGTGATGTCTGTCCAATTAAAGCACACTGCCAAGCCTATCGATCAAATACGCAAACAGACTATCCAGTTAAATCGAAAAAGAAAAAACAAACCAAGCTCAGTTATTATACCCTCGTGCTTGAAAATCAGTCGGGAGAGTTTTTAATTGAAAAAAGACCAGAAAAAGGGTTGCTAGCTGGCTTGTGGCAATTTTTGATGGTCGAGCAAAAAGAAGTCGATCGAAAATTATTAACCCCTTTTGTTGAGCAAATGTTCGAAACAACTGTGATTGAAGTCAATCAGTTAGAATCGATCAGGCATATTTTTTCACATATTATTTGGTCGATTGATGTCTTTCATTTTAAGGCAAAGGACTTTGTTCTGGATGATTTGAATCAGCGATTTATCCCGCTTGATCAGGTTGAGGATTATCCATTTCCGGTTCCACATCAAAAAGTGATTGATCAGCTTTAAAAGATTCTTATTTATTTTTGAATAGTCGCTGAAAAACTGGTTACATTAACGGTTGTGGAGGTGATATTCAAATGGCTAAAAACCAAAATAAAAACCAAAACCGAAGCAAAACAAATGCTGAGGAAGTAAAACGTCAAAATCAACAAGCTCAACAAGGCCAAGGACAATACGGTACTGAGTTTGCTTCTGAAACAGATACACAGCGTGTCAAACAACAAAATCAAAAATCGCAACAAAATAAGCAATAACTACAAATAATAAAGAAAGAGCTGTCATTAATTGATGGCTCTTTTTTGTTTGTTGATCTCATCTAGTGGAATCAGTTTTGACAAGTGTCTTTGTTGATTACTATCCGTCGTTTTAAGTTTAAATAGTTTCAATTGTCACTGAATAAAGTTATAATAAAATCAGTTTAAGCAAGGGAAAGGAAGAAACAATGGCTGTTCCAAATCAAGGTTCACCTATAAAAATTCATAGCTACAAACATAATGGACAGCTTCATCGGACGTGGCAAGAGACAACTGTCCTGAAAGCAACAAAAACACGAGTTATAGGTGCAAATGATCGGACGCGTGTGTTAGAAAGTGATGGACGAACATGGGTGACTCGTGAACCGGCAATTTGTTTTTTTTATACAAAGCACTGGTTTAATGTGATCGGAATGTTACGAGATGATGGCGTCCACTATTATTGCAATCTAAGTTCACCGTTTATTTATGAAGCGGGAGCGGTGAAGTATATCGACTATGATTTAGATATTAAAGTTTTTCCTGATATGACCTATACACTTCTTGATGAGGACGAGTATGAAATTCATCGCAAGCAAATGAAGTATCCAGATGTGATGGATCGAATCTTGTGGAATAATGTTAGTCAATTAATACAGATGATCCATCAACGTAAAGGTCCGTTTGCATATGAACATGTTGAAAGATGGTATGAAATGTTTTTGACCTATCGTTCGTTTTAAGGATTAACAAATGACCAAGCCTACACGTATGAATTTTTAACTGATATCAGTTTCTGCCTAGTGGAGGAGGTCATTTTTTTATTTCAATCTAGATCACGTTTAGAAATGATTTTAACTTTTTCATTCGCATGGAATTTATCATAACTACTTAATAATGCTTGTAGGTGATTGAGTTCGTGATCATACCTGATTAATTTAGTTGCTAAGGGTAAGAAAATTAAATAATCACTTTCGTTTTCTTGATATAAGTTTAATAATGCATCAACAAAGTTGGAAATATTCGATTGACTATCATGTGTTTTGTCATAAGGTTTAATTTTTCCAGTGAAGCTAAGTAACATATGTTCATGTCGATGGACAACAAAATCAATTTCTTGAACAAGCTTTGTCCGAATATCGACTGGAATCATATTTGTTCGGTTGTCGACAGTATGAATTGTTCGAAGTAAACTAAAGCTTACATGACTCACTTTAATTAATTGCCTAAAGATAACGAGCTTCCTTGCCCGCGATAATTTGTTTTTCGGTAAATAGATCCGTTCTTCGGAAAATAGTAAGTACAGTTCATCCATTCGGATCAGCTTCCGGTTGAGTTCTTGCATTTCTTTCTTTAATGAAGGATCATCAGATAAATGCCTGATTGTCAGCCTTAACCATTGGATAATTTCTAACGTTAAATCTTTAATGTGTTCAAACAATGTCGATTCATATTTAGGCGGAATGAAAACAAGATTGACAATAAAGGAAGATAATATACCGAGCATTAACGATGAAAAACGTACAATACCAAAATGGAAGATCTCCATTGATGTCGTTTCCATCACGGAAATAACCGCAACCATCGCAATTGAGACAGCACTTTTTTCAAACTTTAAAAATCGACTAATAACAATCACAATTACAACTGCTAAGCCAACGACAACTGCCTCATTTCCCAATGTATAAGCAAAGAAAATTCCGGTTAACACTCCGATAAAGTTTCCGTAAAGTTGTTTGAATGTGATTTTAAATGATTGATAAACAGACGGTTGAATCGCAAAAACAGCAGCAAATCCAGCAAATACTGTTGAAGGAAACCCGATTAGTCCAGCAAAATATATTGCAATTGCAACAGCCAACCCCGTCTTAAACATCCGAGCACCTAACTTCATAAGAAGAAAGCCCCCTTTAAATAAACTACCTAACTCGATGAAATCCATTTATCGCAGTGCAATTGTCAGTAAGACTCCTACTTCAAGAATTCGAAGGAAACTAAGAATTGTAAGTGGGAGATCAACTGACAGTAACGGCCCGATTGGTTTAAGGGCCTTTAGGTCATCCCCTTGTGGCACTAACAAATGCCCTCGATGGGACGAGTAATCGCAAATCACTTCGGTGGGACGAGTAATCGCAAATTACTTTGGTGGGACGAGTAATCGCAGTCCCAGTCCCAGTCCCAGTCCAAATCAGTGTGGGATGAAGAACCCCCATCACTGATTGAAGTTTCACTTTATATCATATAATATTTCCTGAAATAAAGACAGCTAAACAAAAAGGACCTTTGCTGAGAAAATCTCAGCAAAGGCCAAGTTCATGCTTTGAAGGGAAGTCATACAAATTGACAAAAAAAGCATGAGTTGAAAAATAAATTTCAAAAATAATCATAGCATAATCTGAATAGATTATCAATTCAAAAATAAATAAATATTCATAATATTATAGTTAATTTAGAAAAATAGGATCTGATACTAAAATTTACTTCAAAACCGAACGATAATGGAATGATATTAAACTTACTAAATAGATGAAATGCTGGTATAATAGGATTTAATCCTTTAGTCAATATTATGATCTGATCACAATAAAGGATAGCAACAACTGAATGCTTATTATAATCCGGTGAATAAATATGCGATAAAACTTATTTTTAAACATAATGTTTATTTGAGTTAGCATGAATTCGATTGTTAATCGTCAAGCGAATCTATTGCGATATAACCGTTTAATGAGCTCATAATAAGGGAATTAATAAATAGTACTTTTAACTACTTTTGACAAAAAAACAAGAGGAAAGCTGGGATTCAATGATTAATGTAGGAGATGCTGTACCAACTTATCAATTAACAACAGATCAAGGTGAGAAGATCGCTTTGACAGACTACTCAGGAAAAATTATTGTATTATATTTTTATCCGAAAGATAATACACCAGGTTGTACAACACAAGCTTGCTCGTTTCGGGATCGTTATGATCAGTTTGAGGAACTTAATGCAACGATAATTGGAGTCAGCCCAGATTCAGCTGAAAGTCATCAATCGTTTAAAGAAAAACACGATCTACCTTTTTCATTAATTGTTGATGCAGATCATCAATTAGCAAAAGATTTTGGTGCAACAAAAATGAAAGAAAAAGCAGGCGAGCAATACTTAGGGGTTAACCGTTCAACATATTTAATTGATCAAAATGGCTTTGTCCAAAAGATATTTAAAGATGTACGAGTTATCGGTCATACAAAAGAAGTTTTGCGGGCAATTAAAGAGATAACAGCGGAATAACCCTATTGTGCTAGAATTTAGTCAATTAAGTCTGGCACTTTTTCATAAAAAGCTGTATTTAACATCGGATAGTGAGGGATGCAGATGTTTATTTTATCAACAACGAGATTAACACCAGAAATTGAACACCAATTACAAGAACAATACAAAGATTACACCTTTAAATACACAGAAAATATTAAAATGGCTGAACAATATTTAAAGGATGCAGATATATTATTAACATACGGAAACGATATTTCAGCTAGCCATATTCAGAAGGCAAAGTCGTTAAAATGGATCATGGTGCTCTCGGCTGGCATTGACGAAATGCCTCTTGCAGCAATTAAACAACGGAATATATTATTAACAAATGTAAGAGGTATACATAAAACGCAAATGGCGGAATATGCTGTAGCGATGCTGTTAAGCCATTATCAAAATTTAACGACTTTTTATCAGAGACAAAAAGACAAGCTTTGGGATAAGACAATTAAGAGACGTGAGATAACAGGTCGCACACTAACAATCGTTGGTGCTGGTTCGATTGGAGAAGAAGTGGCACGTCTAGCTAAAGCATTTCAAATGAAAACAATTGCTGTTACCTATTCCGGAGGCTCGCGCCCACATTTTGATGCTGTTTATCGTCAGGATGATTTAAAGCAAGCAATAGAAGAAGCGGATTTTGTCGTTTCGATTTTGCCGAGTACAAAGGAAACAGAAGGCTACTATAAAGAACAACATTTTAAATGGATGAAGAAAACAGCTGTTTTCTTAAATATTGGTCGAGGAACGGCAGTGGATGAAGAAATATTATTAGGGGCGTTAGACAATGGTGAAATAGAGCATGCTATTTTAGATGTAACACCAATTGAACCGCTACCGAAAGAAAGTCGATTATGGTCACATGAAAAAGTAACTTTGACACCACACGTCTCTGGTGGATCAGATCGATATATTCCTCGAGCGATGGAGTTGTTTGAAAAAAGTTTAAATCAATATATTGCTACAGGTACAGTTTCAATTAATAAAATAAATTTAGACAGGGGGTATTAAGGTGCGAATTTATACAAGGACAGGTGATCAAGGTGAAACATCATTAGTCTATGGTGAACGTGTCCCAAAAAATCATTTACGTGTAGAAGCTTACGGAACATGTGACGAAGTGAATGCAGTGATTGGTGTTGCAACAAGCACAATAGATCAAGGTTTAAGTTGGTCAATTCAAGAACGAAAGACGTTTGTAGAATGTATGAAAAATATACAAACACTATTGTTTCATGTTGGGGCAGAGCTATCAACACCAAAAGGGAAAGAAGTTGCTTGGCCATTAATCCAAGAACATATTGATCAATTAGAAAGCACAATTGATAAATGGGAACAAACATTATCACCGTTAACGCAGTTTATCTTACCGAATGGCCATCCAACAGGTGCAACTTTACATCACGCGAGGACAATTGTTAGACGAGCAGAGCGGATTGTCGTTGGCCTAAAAGATGAAGTAAACCCACTCGTACTCGTTTTTCTAAATCGTTTATCAGATCTTTTATTTGTTGCCGCTAGATACGTTAACAAATTCAGCGCATACGAAGAGCTAGGTTTTGAAAAAGCTTAAAACTTTAATCAGAGGGGGTATTATCCTCACTAATTGGGGTTGGGACTGGGACTGGGACTGCGATTACTCGTCCCACCGAAGTGATTTGCGATTACTCGTCCCACCGAAGACATTTGCGGTTACTCGTCCCGTCGTAATGATTTGCGGTTACTCATTTCAGCACAACTTTTAATAAATAGACCGTTTAATTGACAGAACAACCGTTAAAGGGTAAACTAATTATAAGGATTATAAAGTAATAATTGCAATTATTGAATAACTAAACTTATATAGTATCTATTTAAACGGCTATCAAACAAATTTATTTATTGAAAGTGAGGTGGGTGGCCATGCATGATCATCACGAGCATAATGAACTTCAAGATGCAGTTGAACGTTTAAAACAGTCAGGTGTTAGAATAACGCCACAACGATTTGCTGTATTAGAGTTTCTAGTTAATGCAAAATCACATCCGACAGCTGATGAAATTTATAAAGCGTTGGAAGGGAAATTCCCAAATATGAGTGTCGCAACCGTGTATAACAACTTGCGAGTATTTAGAGAAATTGGACTCGTTAAAGAATTGACCTATGGTGATGCCTCTAGTCGTTTTGACTATGCTACATCAAAGCACTACCATGTTATCTGTGAATCATGTGGTAAGATTGTTGACTTCCATTATCCAACTTTGGATGAAGTTGAATCATTGGCGGAGAAAGTTACTGGTTTTTCGATCAGTCACCACCGCATGGAAATCTATGGCATATGCCCGGACTGTAAAGTGACCCATTAATTAATCAAGCAAATCCCTACTTGGAATCGATCCAAGTAGGGATGTTTTTTTGAAGCGGAAAAGGGTTGCTTCATTATATAGCTATTAAACACATCTAATGATGATCTACTTAACTTTACAACTATAAGAATTAAATAAAGTATTTTTTTAGTATGAGTAAAATGTTTGTGGGGGAAATATTTAACCCTGTCATTTGGTGAAGGGTCGTAAGACCGTTCGCCAAATGACAGGGCCACCAAACGGAAGTGCGGTAGGTTATAAGCAGAATACATGAAA
>DUPD01000015.1 GCA_012838505.1 Bacilli bacterium
AGGACTACCATACCCCTAATTATAAGGTTTTTTTATGAGAATTTGTAGTGGAAATTACCATTTTTCATAATATTGACACTAATCATTTCACTTGACTTTAAGTGAAAAAGTTAATGCAACGCTAGTGATCAAATATACAATACCTCGAACAGTTTATCTGTTCGAGGTATTTGTGCTTGTAGAATAAATAGCGTTGGTGAGTAAAAATGATAGCTCACTAACGCTATTTTATTTGACTGTCTATCGAAATAACTTCATTGACTAGAAAACACGAAACATTGATTTGGAGGTTACGCGGTGATTTCCACTCTAGGCTGACGCTTTCGGGCCTACAGGATGTAGGTCATTCAAGCGTCGTCACAAATGTTTTCGGTGGGACGAGAATAAATCACGATATGAGGCAGCTTAATCGCTGCCTCATATCGTGAAAAGTAACTAAATAATGATCGGCTAGAATTCTTCACCAACGTTGCTTGACGTAGAGCCATAATAGCGACCGTGTTGTACTTGATTGTATACTTCATTAATCATTTCTTTTAATGTATCGGGATGGATAGCTTTAGCTAAACTCACTTTTTTACTAAGTGCATGATCCATGCTTCCTTCATTAATTTTTTCATCTAAAAATGGAAGCATGAAATTTTCCATTGGAAGATAGGCAATAATTATTGGTTCATGATCTGTTTCTATTTCGATATAGATCCCATTTAATTTAATAAAAATAAATTTGTCGTAATCATACTTCAACCTAAATTGACTCCTATTTGCTTTGTTGATTGCCTCGATTTGACTTGGCAATGTGTGAAAGTAAACAATTTGTTCAAAAGAATAGTGGAGCTCGGAAAGAATGACTTTATGTTTCCTCAACGTTTTGTTTGTAACCATGTGTACATGTAATAAATAAAAATACTTAGCTGTAAACATGATAATCAGTGCAGTTAATATGATAGCTAATAAATAATAACGATCCATATTGTAACTCCTTATATGATTTGGTTAGATAAATAATCTATTGTTCATTTATTTTGACTGTAGACTGATTCTGTACTGGTTGACACAGTTTTTCCCCGCAGCTTTCCCCTCGTATAGTGCCTGATCAGCCGCACTTATTAGGCGACTTGGTGAGGGGTTGGAGATTTGTTCAGTATGAGCATAGCCGAGTGTGACGGTAAGCCTGTTACCTGGCTGTGAGCTTTCGTTTGGGAAAACCGTGCTTTCAATGCTCTCTCGTATTCGCTCCGCGATTAAATTAACATCATGATTGGTCGTGTTAAATAATAAAACAGTAAACTCTTCACCACCGAACCGAAAAGCAAGATCAGACTCACGAATAGAATCTTTAATTACTTTTGCTAACAGTTCAAGTACTTCATTTCCGAGTAAGTGACCATTTGTGTCGTTGTAAGTTTTAAAGTAATCAATGTCGAGCATAATCATAGCTAAAGGTTCAATCTGATTTTTGTTAAAGTGCTTTTGTAATGTGTTTTGTAAAGCGCGTTGATTATATAAAGACGTTAATCCGTCTTTCAATGTCATTTCTTCAATTTCTTGATAGAGTTGTGCTTGTTGAATTGCAACGGCAGCTAGTGATGCAAGTGGAATGACATTATCAATTTCCTGTTCAGTGATTGACTTTTTTGAAACTGGATTATCAAGAATAAGTAGACCTATTTTTGTAGACTGATAGATCATAGGAATAATTAAAAACTCATCAATATTGAACTTATTAATTAGTAATTGATGAATGTGATCATGAACTTTATCAGGATAAATTACCCGGTGTTTACCGCTTAATAGGACATCTTTTAAAATATGATCAGAATCAAGGTCAATCGTCAAATGATTAATAATTTGATTCAATTGTGGATCAATCTGCTTTTCATCATCGATTTCAAGTAAATCAATTAATCGAAATTTATGTTCAGCTATGGCTCGCCACTTCTTAAGCCCTTCTTGTGCGTTGAGTGGTCCGATCCCCATCATCCCACTTAACTGATTTTTATTTTTATCAAATAAAAATACAAGTGCACGATTAAATCCTAAACCGTGTCCAGCTGTGACGGAAGTAATAATGATATGTAATACTTTATCGAGATCACGCGTTTGTTGCATAGCAATACTAATTTCTCTAATCACATTTAACTGTTTTGAATTTTTAATCAACAGTGATTTCCAACGATTTTGTGTTCGGACATACGCAGCACCTTGATTTGTAAGATATGCCACTATTAATGCACTAAGTGTAAAGATAACAAAATGATATAACTCGAATCCATTCATATAGAAATAAACAAATGATATCAATGGTAAAGCAACGAGTAGTCCAATTGTTTGGTAAAGAGCAGTCGCGGTAAAAATGGCAAGTAGTGAAAAAAGTAATAACCATTCTTGTACAAAAAGAATCGCTAAACCATATGAGTAAATAACCATTAGAAGGATTAAGATTTTATTAAGTTGAGTGGACAGTCTAAAACGGCAAAAGTTTAATGAGAACGCTAACAAGATCAAGTGGCCAAATAACAGTGATATATATATAGTCATGTTTGCTCACCTCAGTAAAATTTATCTGTGTCAGGTCTATTATACCATAAAGACGAAAAAAAACATTGAATCTAACGAGAACAGTTGAAAAATACCAAGCTAAATAGTAAACTTACGAGGAGAAGCAATGCATAGTGAGAAATATACGCTATGCGTTATTTTTCGCCAATTATTGCAACCGATTTCATTAACTTGGTGTTATTTTTTATAACAGAAAGAGGGTAATTATGAATCAAAAAGTAAGTGCTAATCACTTAACTGTATTAAGTATAATTGTTATTCTATTAGTCAGTTCTTATATCAATTGGTTACCAATTCCGATCGTTGATGCTCAGGAAAAAAATAGTGAATCAGAGATCACTGTTGAAGCAACAGTGAATCGGGCATTCCATTATAATCAACATGGATTGTTAGAGTTACAGATTGAGAACAATTTGGAATTAGACATTGTCGAAATTGAAGCTGATCTATCAGAACTTGGTGGAGCTGAGCGACTATCAATTTCCCCGGAACTAAATCGTGTGACGTTATCGGTTCGTTCTGATATAGAACCTGGTGAAAAAAGTATTCCGATCAAAGCCGTTGATGAAAATGGTGGGACATACACCACTACAGCAATAGCTACTATTCTTGCTCGAGAAAAGACTCATGATGATCGAGATTGGGACGAGGCTGTAATTTACTTTATGGTAACGGATCGCTTTGCCGATGGTGATCCAGAGAATAATGATCCGTATGGGATAAACTATGATGAAATTGATGATAACCCACGTGGAGCTTATCAAGGTGGGGATTTCAAAGGGATTACGGACAACCTAGATTATTTAGTGGAGTTAGGAATTAACACGATTTGGATTACACCAATTGTTGAAAATGTCGGCCATAATGTTGAGTTTAAATCGGATTCAGGAGCTTATTATAGCTACCACGGGTATTGGGCAAAGGACTTTGAAACGTTAAACCCACATCTCGGTTCATTAGAAGACTTTCATGAGTTAATTGATCAAGCTGCTGCACGCGATATTGATATTATGGTCGATGTCGTGCTCAATCATATTGGTTATGGTTTAAAAATTAATGATGAACAATCAGAGCCACCAGCTGGCTTTCCGACAAACAAAGATCGCAATCGCTTTGTAGATATGATTCGTGATCGATCCGGTTCTGGTGATTTAAAAATGGAACTCTCAGGTTTACCAGATTTTAAAACAGAAGAGGACTGGGTACGCGAACAAATTGTTGCTTGGCAAACTGCTTGGCTTGAAAAATCAACGACACCTAGTGGGAACTCAATTTCAAGTTATCGTGTGGATACAGTTAAACACGTTGATCATGTCACGTGGCAGCATTTCAAAAATGAATTAGTAGCGATTGACCCTAATTTTAAGCTGATTGGAGAGGCATGGGGAGCAAATTATCAAGATGATCTAGGTTATCACAAAACCGGAACAATGGATAGTTTGTTAGACTTTGGTTTTAAAGATCATGCACGTCACTTTGTTAATGGAAGCCTTGAGGAAGTGAACAATCAATTAATTGTACGAAATCAATCCATTTCAAACATTGCAACACTTGGGCAATTTCTTGGCAGTCATGATGAAGCAGGATTTTTACACAATTTAATTGAAAGTGGCGATTCCGAAGAAATTGCTCAAGGTAAATTGAAATTAGCAGCTACATTGCAAATCACCGCAAAAGGTCAACCAGTTATTTATTACGGTGAAGAACTTGGTCAAACAGGTGCTGAGAATTGGCCACAATATGATAATCGCTACGACTTCGGTTGGGAGCTAATTGAAGGGAATCCAATTTTAGAACATTATCAAAAATTACTTGCATTTCGTCAAGACCATTCAGAACTATTAGCAAGGGCGGATCGATCTACTTTAGCTGGCTCAAATGCTGAAAATTGGTTGCTAGTCGAACGTTCGGATCAGGATAAATCAGTTTACTTAGGTTTTAACAGAGCTGAAGTTGACCAAGAAATCACCCTAGTTGTATCCAGTGCCGATGTGATTGTAACGGATCACTATACCGGTCAAACATATACAGTCGAACCCGAACAAGCTGATAATAACGTAATCAAACTAATGGCACCGAATCTAGTCGATGGAGGAACAGTTTTACTAACAACTGAAAATGGCACGATTGAATCTGCACATTTAACTGTTGACGGTGAAGAAACTGAAACAGGATCCCCGACAGATAATCACTTAGAAAAGCCAGATCGAACGATCAACATTTGGCCACTGATTATCATCTTAAGCCTGATTATTGCAATCGGCTTAACCACATTAATTCGATTAAAAAAATAAAATGAACGATAAAGGATGGTTGGAAGATGAATGACAACAACTTACTTCATGCAGAAGTTTTTACTGACAGGACAATTGGACTGTTCATGGACTCGATAAGTGACCTTACAGAAATGAATTTAACAGAAACAATAAAAATTAGCGATTCAAAAAATAATCTGATCGCCATTAAAGAGGTAACACTGCTTAAAGAAGACAAACTTATTCTTGTTCACATTGAACCAAACAATCAGACAAATGCATTTCCTTATACGATTGAATTCAATTTAACGACCAAAATTGCCAAACCAAGCTGGCGTTACAAAGATTTTCAGTATGCTTATGATGGTAAGCTTGGGCTAACTTTAGCCAAAGACGGCAGTGCTGAACTGAAGCTTTGGTCACCGAGTGCAGAGTCAGTCAATGTGATTTTGTATGATAAAAATGATCAGAATCAAGTGATAGCAGATAATCTAGCAATGACCTTAACTGATCGAGGCGTTTGGACAATCAACCTTAATCAAGCGAAGACCGGAATTGCTGATTTAACCGGCTACTTTTACCACTTTGCGATTGAACGAGCTGGTGAGACAATTTTGGCTCTCGATCCATATGCGAAATCATTGGCAACTTGGGATAGTACGAATTCAGACAACCAAATCGGTAAAGCTGCCATCGTTGATCCAAGTACGATTGGTCCAGGACTTGATTATGCAAAAATCAAAAACTATCATAAACGAGAAGACGCGATTATTTATGAAGTTCATGTACGAGACTTTACCTCTGATCCATCAATTGAGAGCGAACTCAAGAGTCAATTTGGAACTTTTACTGCTTTTATTGAAAAACTTGATTACATTCAATCACTTGGTGTGACACATATTCAGCTATTGCCAGTCATGAGCTATTTGTTCGCCAATGAATTTGAGAATGCTGAACGTCTCTTAGACTATTCATCTGAAAATAATAACCTGGATTATTCACAGCCATATCAAAAACCTTAAAGAAACTGTATCAAATCAATTAAAAATAGCCAATCGATCTTTCACTAATTAAGTGAAAAGGAGCCCGATCTTTGATATTGTATAAGTGA
>DUPD01000016.1 GCA_012838505.1 Bacilli bacterium
AAAGCTTTTATCAATTAGCTGAGGCCGATCCCGCGGAAAGCGTCCGCCTAGAGTGGAAATCACCGCGTCACCTGTAACCCAATTGTTCGTGTTTTATAGCCAATTAAGTCATTATGAAATTCATTCAAATATATAATTTATATGAATTTGATAGAAAGTTGCGTTTAGAACTATTATCTTCATTGGAGAAAATTGAAATTTCCTTTCGTACAAAAATCTCCTACTACTTAGCCCATAAATATGGTTCAACACCACACCTAGATGTATCTAACTTTAAAAATGAAGACTATTTCAATGATATGACACGCCAGATCAAGGATGAAATCAATAGAAGTAAAGAACTGTTCATCATTCATCATCAAGAAAAATATGAATCTATATTTCCTATTTGGGTTGTTATTGAAGTTACTTCATTTAGTTTGCTATCCAAAATTTACTCGAACTTAAAAGATGATGACCAAGATGGTATTGCTGATTCTTATAATAACAATCGTTTTTTTATTAGAAATTGGCTGTATGCTTTATCCACATTAAGAAATATCTGTGCACACTTTGGTAGGTTATATAATAGACATCTACCTATTCATTTTAAATTAGCGAAAGAGGATCGAAAGAATCTAAGGTATGGCAATACTACTTTTAGCGCTATTTTTGTGATCTGTAAAATTTTAAGTGATAAAATATTAACAAAAACACTAATAACAAATATTTCAGCACTTGTTGAGGAGTATGAACAGGTAGATATTACTCAATTAGGTTTTCCCGAAAACTGGAGAAACATTTTAGAAACAATATAAAAGTATCGTAATAAAGCAGCGTTCAAACAATCCATTTATTACGATGCTTTTATTATCCGCTCAAAGCCTGCCATTCCGATAATTTTATTTCCATCACTACTAGCAATCCCCATTATGGTGTCTTTTTTATCAATCAATTCATCTAAATAAGTCCTTAAATCACCTGTAATAAACTCTTTATTCGCTACAACTTGCATCGCATTACCAACTGTTTGTAAAGCGTCTTCGATCATACCTTCAATTAGTGCTTCGACTAAAAGCTTCTCATCTCTAGTCAATCCTTGTGTCGTTGCACCGACTGCTTCAATTGCTTGAGCAAGTGTTTGAATCCATTGTCCAGCAACATTTGTCTTTTCGCCTTTAGATTCTGGTTGTAGTTTTGCCAGTTGGGACAAATCAATCACTTCAGTAAATTGTCCGATAAATTGAATCCATTGTGAGACAGCCACCTTTTGACTAAGATCTTGAATCTTTGCCTCTTATTCTTGCTCGTTACTGTCAAGTTGTGATTGGTTTCGATCCATTTAGCTCACCCCAAGTTAGTTCAACCAGATTATTGTTACATTATATTCTTAGTTTTTATTTACGTTTCAAGTTCGGTTATAATCAAGAAAAATAGGCGTAAAATGAATTGAATAGCGGATTTAATGAATGCTTCATGAGAGGCGCATGATCAACAGCTTGATTGTTGGGGAAGATTTAAATTGTTTGCTATGCTTTTATGTATAACAGGAAGTGTAGGTGATGTAGATTAGACGTCTAAGAAGTGCATTCTTTATGATTCCAGGGTTTATTTCATTTGGTATTGGTATCGCTGGGCTGATTTTACCGGTCCTTCCAGGCTTGCCTTTTTTCTTAATTTCATCCTATTGCTTTGCTAAAAGTTCAAAGCGGGTCGAAAGTTGGTTTAAACAGACAAAAGCATATCAGCAATATGTGGTTGTTTTTCGAGAAAAACAAGGGATGACCTTAAAGAAAAAAATTCGAATTAACGTGATTGCTGATGCGTGTATTCTTTATTCGATTTTTATCGTTAATTTATTTTGGGTCAGAGTGATGATGGTTGCACTCGGATTAGCTAAGTACTATTATTTTATCTTTAAAATGAAAACGATTTTGCCACCCGAAACAGCTGATGACCGTCATTAACCCCAACCATTCTAAACAAAGAATGATTGGGGCTTTGATTTTTAGTGGATTGAGAAGCCTGCAATTTGGTTATCTTGATCAAAGCTAATTTCAAATGTAACATGACTTTCGACAAATGTTGCATCAATGACGATCACTTGATATTGAGCGAGGCTTTCTATTTCTTTGAATTCGTGCTCAATGTATGGTCCAAAATGTTCGGTTACTAGTTGCCATGTTTCAGCAAGTGCTTCTGCTGATAATTCTTCACGAACTTTATCGTCAAACATTTGAGTCGCTACAGTAAATTCTCCTTCGGCTAGATGACCAACAAATCCAGTCGCAATTTCAATCGCTTCATTTGTCTGTTTGATGATTTCTTCGCTACCATCACAACCAATCAAAAAGTTCGGGGATAAGAAGATCAAACTGATTATTTTTAATTTTTTTGTCAATCGTTTACCTACCTTTTCGTTTCAATACAATGGTTTTAATCATAACATTTTCATGATGATAAAAAAGTTTCGTGAATATTGACTGGCTGATTCAGTCATGTGTGTAATATTGATAGCACTTTAAAACGAGACGTGATAAGCTTAGGACAGAATTAATTTATGCTCAAATGAGTAGTTCTTAGAAGAATTTTTATTAAAAAAAGGTGTGAAAATAATGGCAGTTATATTAGTCGTTGATGATGATGATCATATTCGTCAATTGATCTCATTGTATCTTACAAAAAACCACTTTGATGTGATTGAAGCGAAAAATGGAGCTGAAGCAATTGAAAAACTTGATCAGACAGCGATTGATCTAGCAATCGTTGATATTATGATGCCTAAGATGGATGGCATTGAGTTAACAAAGGAATTGCGAGCTTATTATGAAATTCCAATTTTAATGGTTACTGCAAAAGGAGATTCAGAAGATAAGATAATTGGCTTTGAAGCGGGAACAGATGATTACTTAGTGAAGCCATTTGATCCAATTGAATTGGTGCTAAGGGTGAAGGCACTTCTTAAACGTTATAATGTTAACGTGGAGAGGCGAAATAAGCTTGGTGAGATTGAAATTGATCTCGATCGACTAACTGTTTCAAACCAAGAAACAACGGTCGAACTGAAGCGAAAGGAATGTGAATTGTTATTAGAATTATCATTTGAACCTGGTCGGATCTTTACCCGTGCTCAACTCGTCGAAAAGATTTGGGGCTATGATTATGAGGGTGATGAACGAACAGTAGATGTTCACATTAAAAGATTACGTGAAAAATTAACTGATTTTGATCAGTTAACGATTACGACTGTAAGAGGTTTAGGTTATCGTCTCGAGGATGTGGACTAGATGCGGAGAAGCCTATATTGGAAGTTTTCGGTCACATTTGTTGCAGGTGTAATTGTAAGCATTATTACTTCATATTTAATCACATCCTTATTTATCCAAGAGGAGGTTATTTTTGAACGAGAACTGGAGGAAACGTCTAGTTATTTCGAAGGATTATTGAAATTGGTCGATTTTGAAAGTGTTCCTGAATTGCTTGAACTTTCCTCCCAGTACGGGGTTGAACTCGTTCTATTAGATCAAAATGGACAACCAATTTATGAAGAAATGAATGTTGACTTTATTACGACTGAAATGATCGAACGACTTCAATCGTTAGCGGAAAATGAAGTGATTTCGTTTACGCCGAAACGAGGTAAAGCAGTTCGATATCTAGGAATGGGATTAGCTAATATTAAAGATGCAGATTTTTTATTTTTAAAAATGGATCGAACAGATGCACTAGCTGACACTAGACGACTGACATTGCAGTCGTTATTACTCGTTTTAGTTGTCGGCAGTTTATTTATTATGCTAATCTCCCGCTATTTTGTTGATAATATCCGTACGATCACAAAGGCAAGTGAAGAGTTAGCGACAGGTGACTTTTCGATCCGATTATCAACCGAAAGTCAAGATGAGCTTGGTCGTTTAATGCGGAGCTTTAATGACTTAGCAGAAGCGTTAGGTAATATGGATGAGGTAAGGAAGCAATTTGTTAGTAATGTCTCACATGAAATGCAATCACCACTGACATCAATTAAAGGATACGCTCGCGCATTAAAAGATGGACTCGTGCCTGAAGAAAATCAACAAGAATATTTAGAGATCATTTATCAAGAAGTTGATCGCTTATCGCGACTTTCAAATAATTTATTAAAAATGGCCTCATTAGATGCCGAAAAGGATTTAATTAAACTTGAAAATTACCGCTTAGATGAACAGATCAGACGGGTGATTTTATCGACTGAGCCATTATGGCGCGATAAAAATATCGATGTTGAGCTTGATTTAAGTCAAACGTATATTCATGCTGATCAAGATTTAATGGAACAAGTTTGGCTTAATTTAATTGTTAATGCGATCAAATATAACCGTGAAAATGGAGCGCTTTATATTTCATTTTATAAAGATGAGGCAGGTTTAGTGATTCGGATTAATGATACGGGAATTGGGATTGATCAAGATGAAATTCCATATATTTTTGATCGCTTTTATAAAGTTGATCAATCGCGCTCAGAGTATCGGACTGGCAATGGATTAGGTTTATCGATTGCAAAGAAAATCATCACCATTCATAATGGAACGATTGATGTTGTTAGTCATAAAGGAATTGGTACGACATTTTTTGTCCGGTTACCGTTAAGTTAACCGATTATTTTTTAAAAAAACTACTTGTAGTTCACATTCAGTTCATAATCAATGGCTATACTAAAGACAAACATACAAACTGAGGTGACTACATTTGAGTAATTATCAGTCAACTATTCACTTGAACCAGGGACAATCGATTTCTTTTAAGTTTAAAAAACCATCAATTATGAGTCAACTTGCCGAAACGTTATCTGAACAAGGTATTGAGGCGCAGGTTGTTAAAAAAATAAAGATCTGTAAAGGAAGGGATGCTTAATGTTTTATCCTATAATGGGCATTGATGCAATGTATTTATTAATTATGGTTGCGTTTGGAATAGCGATGTGGGCGCAAGCAAATGTACAAAATAATTTCGAACGATTTTCTAGAGTCCAGTCGGGTGCTCAGATCACTGGCTTACAAGTTGCACGCCGGATTCTAGACAATAATGGTTTATATGATGTTAAAATTGAACGATCAGGGCATGGAACTTTATCCGATCACTACGATCCACGCACAAAAACGGTTCGGCTATCTGATCCGATTTATAGTGGCTCATCGATTGCTTCATTAGCTGTTGCAGCTCATGAGGTTGGCCATGCGATTCAACATGATCGTGGTTATTTAATGTTAAGTTTCAGAACAGCATTATTTCCAGTAGCAAATTTAGGCTCAAGAATGGCGCCCATTTTTTTAATAGCGGGTTTTGTTTTTTCTGGACTTGAATCACTAGTTGGGATCGGAATTGGTTTGTTCGCCGCAGCGGTTTTATTCCAACTTGTGACATTACCTGTTGAATTTAACGCAAGTACCCGTGCGAAGAATGAATTAGTTTCACTGGGCTTGGTTATGAGAAATGAAGAGGTTGGGATTAGCAAAGTATTAAATGCAGCTGCTTTAACCTATGTGGCAAGTACTTTAATCGCTGTACTGCAATTATTAAGATTAATTATGATTTTCGGTGGACGTCGTAGGTAAAAGAGTTGCTGATCAAAAGAGTAAAAAGCCTAGCAAATCAACTATTTGTTAGGCTTTTTTACTAAGTTTGATCTGACAAAGGATTCGTTGTAAAGGAACAGTTATTTTTTTATTAGAAAACTTTAAAGACTTCTAGAGAAATGCCGATATAAGAAGAAAGTAATCTGTAGAGGAGATGGCATTAGAATGGATGTCAGTAAAGTGATCTCTGGATCAAGTTATACTTCAGAAATCAATAAACAACCACAAACAATCAATCATTCACAGAAAAAACCAGCTGAAACGATAGAGAAAAATGTTAATGGTGTGCTCCAACAAAAAACATTGTATTCTCAAGCGAGAACACACGGGAATCATCTGGTAGAGCGAGTAGATATTGAAAGTATGGTTGAGGGACTAAATGATTTTTTACAACCGGTTAATACATCGATTCGGTTTGTCTTGCATGATAAGCTTGATCGGTACTACGTAAAGGTAGTTGATGCACAAACTGAAGAATTAGTCAGAGAAATCCCTCCTGAACAAATGTTAGATATGTATGCAGCAATGGCGGAATTTATGGGATTAATTGTTGACGAAAAAATTTAAAAGGAGTGATTACAGATGGGTATGAGAGTCGGAGGTTTAGCTACTGGGATGGATATTGATGGCATCGTCAAAGATTTGATGGCAGCTGAACGAATTCCATTAGATAAACTAGAACAAGATAAAACTAGGATTGAGTGGCAACGAGACGCATTTCGTGATGTGAATACGATGTTGCTTGAACTCGATCAGTTGATGTTAGATATGAAGTTAAACCGAACGTATAATACGAAGTCGGCAACATCATCTAATCAGGCGGTTACAGCAACAGCCGGATCTGGAGCAACAGAAGGTAGTTATAATATTAAAGTGACGCAATTAGCGACGAGTGCGATTAATGCGACAAATGGAACACTTTCTGAATTTATGGGGCTGGAAGATGGCAAGGTTAATCCATTTTCATCATTAAGTGAACAAGTAGAGAGTTTATCAGGTGATTTTCCTAAGGAAGTTTCTTTTAAAACATATCACAATGGTGAACAAACACACACGATTGAAGTAACAGAAGAAGATTCATTAAATAGTATTTTAACGAAAATCACTAACACAAAAGAAGCAGGTGTCCGCGCATTTTATGATGTCCAAACTGACCGTGTAATTATGGAACGTACAAGTGCAGGTGAGTTTAATTCTGGCGGAGCAGAAATTGAATTTGTTGCAGATGAGAATGATTTTAACTTCTTTGCTGATATTTTTGGACTTGACAGTGAAAAAGAACAAGGTGGTACTGATGCTAAATTTGAATACAATGGCATTGAGTTGACATCAAAAACAAACACAACAACATTAAACGGGATTACATTTACATTCAATGATCTCACAGATCGTACGAACATCAATATTACGAATGACACTGAAGCCGCTTTTGATAATATTAAAAATTTCGTTGATAAGTATAATGAAATGGTTGATAAAATTAATGGTAAATTAACTGAAGATCATCACCGTGATTATCCACCATTAACATCAGAACAAATGGAAGAAATGTCAGATCGTGAAATTGAATTGTGGGAAGAAAAAGCACGTAGCGGCTTATTAAGACGTGATCCGATTTTAACAAATGCATTATCACAAATGCGTCAAGCATGGACTGATCGAGTTGCTAATGATGGGCCATTTTCGCATTTCTCACAAATCGGGATCTCAACAACGGCTAATTATATGGATGGTGGAAAATTAGAAATCAATGAGAACAAACTAAGAGCTGCCCTTCAAGAAGACTCTGATGCAGTTTACAAATTATTCTCAAATAATGCTGAAGGGGCAGAACGTGGTATCGTTAACCGACTTGAAGATGCGATTGATCGAACAACGGAACGAATTAATCAACAAGCAGGTCGCTCGACATATCAACCACATCAATATGCGCTTGGTCGTCGTTTAAAGGGAATGGATGACCGAATTGAAGTATTTAAACGTCGCTTACAGCAAGTAGAAGACCGCTATTGGAAACAATTTTCGGCAATGGAATCTGCTATCCAACGTATGAATGAACAATCGAACTATTTATTTAGCCAGTTCAATCAACAATGGTAAAGATGATTTCAAACAAGGAGTGTAAATTATATGGTACAGCAACCCTATCAAGCTTATAAGAATAACTCAGTCAATACAGCGTCACCAGCAGAGCTAACATTAATGCTCTACAATGGTTGCTTAAAATTTATTAGATATGGCAAAAAGGGGATAGAAGATCAGGATATGGAGTTGAAAAACACCAATATTCAAAAGGCACAAAATATTATCGCAGAATTGATGGTAACCCTTGATCAAAATGCCCCAATCTCAAAAGAAATTATGCCATTATATGACTACATCAATCAATTGCTGATTGAGGGGAATATTAAAAATGATCTTGACCAATTAAACGAAGCTTTTAACTTAGTTGAAGAATTTCGTGATACGTGGAGAGAAGTGATTAAGCAAACGCGTACTCGAGAATATAAGCAAGGTGTACAAGCATAATGTCGTCATTAATTGAGTTGAAAACAATAACTGAAAAATTTGTCCAATTGTTTGAAAAACCAATTTTAGCAAAGGATCGCGATCAATTACTAGAAGAAGTTAATCGATTTTTAGATCAACGCGATCAGTTATTAAAAAAAATTAAAGCACCATTTTCTGAAGAAGAAGCTAATTTGGTCTCAACAATTATGGAGCAAGATAAAGAAATCCAATTAAAACTGGATCATCTTTTCTTAACTTTAAAAAGCGAACTTCGTGATGTAAAAAAACAGAAGTCGTCGTCAGAAAAGTATCTTGACCCCTATCGTCATGTTGCTACAAATGATGGATCATATTGGGACAAGAAAAAATAGAAAATGATCAACTCTCTAAGTGAAACTTAGGGAGTTTTTTGTTATACTATGTTTAAGCGCTTTAGCTAAACTTCATCCTATTTTTTCTAGTTTAAAGTATAGGGAAATAGGGAATTAAAGAATTATAGATAAAGAAAGGAGGACACTTTTATGAATTATAACATTAGGGGTGAAAACGTTGAGGTGACTGAAGCAATTAAAGCTTATGTAGAGAAGAAAGTTTCTAAGCTTGAACGCTATTTTGAGACACCGCCAACATCAGATGTCAATGTTAATTTAAGTGTCTATAATGATGAGCAAAAGATTGAAGTTACGATACCAATGACGAATTTATTACTGAGAGCGGAAGAGAAGCATGAGGATTTATATGCAGCGATTGACTTAGTAGTAGCAAAGTTAGAACGTCAAATTAGAAAGCATAAAACAAAAATCAATCGGAAATCACGTCAAAAAGGTGCAGCTAAGTATATGTTTGCAGAGATGGAAAAAAGTCCTGTTGAACAAGAGGATGATGATGCGATTGAAATTGTTCGGACGAAACGTTTTAACTTGAAGCCAATGGATTCTGAAGAAGCAATCTTACAAATGGATATGTTAGGCCATGATTTCTTTGTCTTTACCAATGCCGATTCAGGAGATACAAGCGTTGTTTATCGTCGTCATGACGGTAAATACGGCTTAATTGAACCCAATTAATCACTTAGAATAAAGCGCGATTAACAGCCATAAAAAATGATGTGTAAAAGAACTCTAATTGAATAGATTAAAAAATAGTCTCAGTAGGTATGATCATACTTACCGAGACTATTTTTCTTTTCAAGACTGTACCGAAAAATTAAGCGTGGTTTCTTTTTTGATCGAGTAAAAAGCCTTCGATTGTGAAGGCTGCCATTCCCGAAATTGTAGAATATGTGCCTAATTTAGCTGAATCAATTTTAAGTTTATTTTGGTGAAAACCGATTGCATGCTCTAATATGTAACTTTCAATAATCGGATAAATCCACTCTTTTGCTCGCATTAAACGATTACCAATGATCACATGCTCTGGGTTGAAGATATTAATACAGTTTGTTAACCCAATCGCGATATATGTTGCAATTTCCTCGAATAGATCAATGACAGCTTGATTTCCATCGTTAGCAAGCTGGATCAATTGCTCAAATGGCTCAACTTGATCAGCTGTTACAAGCCCACGCTTGATCGCCTCATCAATCACGGCTTGTTCAGAAGCATAGCGCTCCCAACACCCTCGATTGCCACAGCGACAAGTTTTTCCATCCTTCTCGATGGTCATATGACCGAGTTCACCAGCAAACCCATTTAAACCGTGATATAACTTTCCATCTAGAATCATACCGACACCGATCCCAATGCCGATACTGGCAAAAATCGTGTGGTGTGAATTTTGACTCGAACCATAACGCATTTCTCCGTATGCCCCAGCATTCGCCTCATTCTCAATATAAACAGGCAGGTTAAAAATGTTCTCTAACTTTGACTTTAGCTCAACATTTTTCCAGTTTAAATTTGGAGCGAGTAAAATTTCACCATCTCGACTCACGACTGCAGGTACACCCACACCAATGCCAATTACGCCATAACGACTTTTTGGCACCTGCTCCATTAATCCTTTAATGAGATTAATCATAATTGGAAAGATTGTGTTGAAGTGTGTTGTTTGTAATTGAATCGTATCCTGCTCAATGATTTTTCCTTTTAAATCGGTAATCACACCTAAAATATAGCCAACACCTAATTCAATTGAAATTGAATAACCAGCATTGCCATTGAAAAGCAACATCACTGGTCGTCGCCCACCACTTGATTTTCCTGGACCAGATTCTTCTACAAGCTTCTCATCAATTAATTCACTAACTAATGAAGACACTGTTCCTTTATTTAACCCCGTTATTTTAGCAACATTTGCTCTTGATATCGGGGTATGGTTCATAATGGTAGTTAAGACGAGGGTTTTATTTTCTTGTTTAACAACATATTGATTCCATGTCCGACTCATAATGACACTCACTCTCTATCAAAACAAAATTTTAAGTTAAAATAGCCTTTCTTTACTTTAACATAATTGATTAGACAATTCCATGGAGTTAGTTTAACAGGTAGACAAACAAATTTTCTGTTGATATAATTTTACATGAGGAGATGGTGACAAACCTCATGTGAAAGGGATTTTTTACATATATAACAGTCTAAAAACAATACATATCTAACTTTAATTGGCTTTATATAGCTGATTAAGTCTAGAGGAATTTAGAGGTGCTCATGATGAAGAAATCAGCTAAAAAGAAACAAAAATTATCGGCAAAACAGCAGAAAATCATTTGGGGTGTTGGAATTGCTGTCGTTGCTCTTATAAGTGTATTTTTGGCGATAAAAGCAGTCGAAACAAGTGAAGAAATCGTTCAGTTCTTTAATTCAAATGATGAAATAATAGCGATCACGATTCAAGGTGATGAAGGTTTTAAAATCGAAAAAGATCAGGACCAATGGACGGTACTTGACCGACTTGAGGAGACAGATCAAGAAGCGGTATTGCAAGCACTTGCTGTTTTAAATCAAATGGGTGGAGAAAAAGTAGAGGCAAAACGTCAAAGTGTTGGTTTAGATTTCCCAAGACTTGCGATTCGAGTCGACTATGACGACGATAGTACTAAACGAGTGTCACTTGGTCATCCAGATCCTACTGGTGGAGGTTACTATGTTGAGGTGCAAGGTGATGACCTGTCAGGTGTTTATTTTGTAGAAAATATTTTGATTGATTACCTGCCGCTTAAGGTGAATAATTACTTAGTCACAGCGCTTTTACCATGGACACCAGATCAGGTTGAATCGATTAAAATTAATCGAGAGCAAGAGTTAGTGCAGTTGACAAAAAGTAGCCCGTATCCAGCAGAAGAGACAAGAACGAATGTTGGAGGCTGGTTTGTTGCTGAACCGTACACTCATTATTACGGTACGTCATACACAGAAATGCAAGAGTTAAATCAAGCGTTGCAGACACTTCAGATGAATGAAATTGTCGAAAAAGATGTGGCAGATTGGTCTCAATATGGGTTGAATTCGAGTGACTTTTCAATCGAATTTAGCACAGCTGATGATCAACGGACATTGTTAATCGGCGCAGCGGAAACAGAATCAACAACGTTTGCTAGATTTGCTGATACGAATGATGTCTTTTCGATCGCTAATGAGTTATTAACTCCATTCGAACAGCCTGCTTCAGATTATCATGACGGTTATATCAAGATCATTGCGCTTGACAATTTAAATCAATTATCAATTGAGTCAGAACGATTAACTGTTGATGTTAATGTCGAAAAAGATGGTGATGATGTCCACTTTAAAGTTAATGACCAATTTTTATTTGAGAAAGGTTTCCGAGAAGCATATACGGCAATCGCTGGACTTCCTGTTGCTGGGCTTTCAGAGGGCGCTGTTTATCAAGAAGCTGAGATTACGATAACATCAACGATTGCACTTGAAGATGGTGAGAAAGTAGTTATTTTAGAGCTCGTTGATTATGATGAAGAGCACTATGCAGCTTTTGTGAATCAAGAGAGTGACTTTTTAGTCAAAAAAGCTCATGTTGATGAAACGTTAACGGTTATTGAACAAGTTTTAGAATATTAATTGATTTAAAGGCGTATCTTGTCACAGCGGTGTAATTGCTGGAAACTAACTAAAAACTTATCAGGTATTATTTATTTATTGGGATGGGGTGTTTAATTGGCCTCATCTTTTTTTGTAATCACAAATGAAGCATTAGTAGCAAGTCATAATATGGATAAACATTGTAATATAAGCGCGTAAGTGTTATTATATTGGTTAGTGTTTAGCTTATTAAAAGCTATATTGGAAATAGAGGAGCGTATGAAAAGATGCGAGGATTACTCAAACGATTATTTGATAGTAATGAACGTAAATTAAAAGAGCTTCAACTGACAGTCGATCAAATTGAAGCGTTAGAGCCCGAGTATGAAAAACTAACTGATGAGCAGTTAGTAGCAAAAACTGAAGAATTTAAGCAGCGATACAAGGATGGGGAAACCTTAGACGAGTTATTAGTTGAAGCATACGCTGTTGTCCGTGAAGGATCAAAACGGGTCTTGAACATGCGTCCTTTTAATGTTCAATTAATGGGAGCAATCGTCCTACACGGCGGTGATATCGCCGAGATGAAGACAGGTGAAGGTAAAACCCTAGCATCGACAATGCCAGCTTACTTAAACGCACTAACTGGTGAAGGTGTACACATCATCACAGTTAACGAATATTTAGCTGATCGTGATGCGCGAGAAATGGGAGAGTTATTTAATTTCCTCGGTTTAACTGTTGGCTTAAACGTAAACAGTATGACAAAAACTGAAAAACGAGCAGCCTATCAAGCAGATATTACTTATGGAACCAACAATGAATTTGGTTTTGACTACTTAAGAGATAACATGGTGCTTTACAAAGAACAAATGGTTCAGCGCCCATTGAACTTTGCGATTATTGATGAGGTTGACTCAATTTTAATTGATGAGGCGAGAACCCCGCTAATCATTTCAGGTTCAGCTCGTAAATCAGCAGCGTTATATCAACAAGCAAATACGTTTGTCCGCACATTGAAAAAAGAAGTTGACTACACATATGATGAAAAAACAAAAGGTGTTCAATTAAGTGAAGAAGGGATTACCAAAGCTGAAAATTTCTTTAATGTAGAGAATCTCTTTGATCTCAATCATGTGACCTTAACACATCATATTAACCAAGCGTTAAAAGCACATGTATCAATGCATCGTGACACCGATTATGTTGTTAAAGAAGGCAAAGTCGTTATCGTTGACCAGTTCACAGGTCGTCTGATGGAAGGTCGTCGTTATAGTGATGGTCTACACCAAGCGATCGAGGCGAAAGAAGCTTTGCCAGTTCAAAATGAAAGCATGACTTTAGCTTCAATCACTTTCCAAAACTACTTTAGAATGTACAACAAACTATCAGGGATGACAGGTACAGCAAAAACGGAAGAAGAAGAATTCCGCAACATTTATAATATGAATGTTTTTGCAATCCCAACAAATAAAGAGATTGTCCGTCATGATAAACCAGACTTAATTTATAAAACGATGAAAGGTAAATTTGAAGCGGTTGTTGCAGAAATTAAAGAGCGCAACCAAAAAGGTCAACCTGTTTTAGTAGGTACAGTTGCGGTTGAAACGTCTGAGTTGATTTCGCAACTTCTTAAAAAAGCTGGTGTGAAGCACAATGTATTAAACGCTAAAAACCATTTCCGTGAAGCAGAAATTATTGAAAATGCTGGTGAACAATTTGCCGTTACGATCGCAACAAACATGGCTGGACGTGGTACGGACATTAAATTAGGTGAAGGTGTTAAAGAATTAGGCGGTCTTGCCGTTATCGGTACGGAGCGACATGAATCCCGTCGGATCGATAACCAGCTTCGAGGGCGCTCAGGTCGTCAAGGAGATCCTGGAGTGACGCAATTCTACTTATCAATGGAAGATGATTTAATGCGTCGATTTGGTTCGGATAATATGAAGGCAATGATGGATCGTTTTAATATGGATGATTCACAACCAATTGAGAGTAAAATGATTTCTAAAGCAGTTGAATCTTCACAAAAACGTGTGGAAGGGAATAACTTTGACGCTCGTAAAAATGTTCTATCTTATGATGATGTTTTAAGAGAGCAGCGTGAAGTCATTTACAAGCAACGCTATGATGTACTTAATTCAGAAAACTTATATGACATTGTAATAGGTATGATCGAGGAAGTTGTTAATGATGTTGTTGATACACATACTCAAGATGAGGATAGTGAAGCTTGGGATCTTGATTCACTAATCGAGTATGTGCATGCAAACTTAGTTGAATCAAATTATCTAACGAAATCAGCGATTGAAAATAAAGAACCAGAAGCAATTAAGCAACTTATAATGGAAAAAGTACTTCAGAAATATCAAGAAAAAGAAGCTGATCTCGGCTCTGAACAAATGCGTGAATTTGAGAAAGTCATTTTATTAAGAACCGTAGATACAAAATGGATGGATCACATCGATTCAATGGATCAACTTCGACAAGGAATTCATTTACGTGCATACGGTCAAAATGATCCATTAGGCGAGTATCAAATGGAAGGCTTCGCAATGTTCGAGGCAATGATCCAATCGATTAATGAAGAAGTTGCCCGTTATGTGATGAAGGCACAAGTTCGTGCAAATCTCGAACGACAAGAAGTTGCCAAAAATGCAACGGCAGTAACAGGTGATCAATCAAAAAAACAAAAGAAAAAGACACCTTTCGTTAAAGGCGAAACAGTCGGAAGAAACGACCCGTGCCCATGCGGAAGCGGGAAAAAATACAAACAATGCCACGGAAGATAAGTTTTAAAATACTTGATCTAGTGTATATTTAACTCAAGATCTAAATCACTACAAATATTATGGACATCCATTGATTGGATGTCCATTGTAACGGAAAAAAACAAAACAATTAACGAGGTGAAGCAATGGAATTAACAGAAATCAAGCAAGAGCTAACTAAGATCTCAAACCGAATTGCCGAATTTAGGGGGTCTCTTTGACTTAGAAGAGAAACGAACTGAAATTGCAGAATTAGAAAATGAAATGACAGCACCCGATTTTTGGGATGATCAAAAACAAGCCCAAAAAATAATTGATCAAGCAAATGCGATCAAAGACCTCGTCCAAACCTTCGATCAACACGTCGAATCACTTGAAAACTTAGAAGTAAGCTACGAGTTAATTAGAGACGAACCAGACGAAGAATTAAGGCTAGAACTTGAAGATGAGCTAACACAACTGATTGAAGCACTTAATCAATATGAATTACACATCTTATTAAGTGAACCCCACGATAAAAGTAATGCGATTTTAGAACTTCATCCGGGAGCTGGTGGGACAGAATCTCAAGATTGGGCAAGTATTCTGTTACGAATGTATACACGTTGGGCGGAACAAAGAAATTTTAAAGTTGAAACACTGAACTATCTTGCAGGTGAAGAAGCTGGTGTGAAAAGTGTGACGTTATTGATTAAAGGACACAATGCATATGGTTATTTAAAAGCTGAAAAAGGTGTCCATCGTTTAGTCCGAATTTCACCATTCGACTCATCTGGTCGTCGCCACACATCATTTGTTTCTTGTGAAGTGACTCCCGAAGTCGATGATGATATTGATATTGAAATCAAAACTGAAGACATTAAAATTGATACGTATCGAGCAAGTGGCGCAGGTGGACAACATGTTAACACGACTGATTCGGCGGTAAGAATTACACACTTACCTACAGACACTGTCGTGACATGTCAATCTGAACGTTCACAAATCAAAAACCGTGAACAAGCATTAAAGATGCTCAAATCAAAACTGTACCAAATTGAAATTGAAAGACAACAAGCTGAATTGAGTGAAATTCGAGGTGAGCAGAAAGAAATTGGTTGGGGAAGCCAGATCCGTTCTTATGTTTTCCACCCGTATTCAATGATTAAAGATCATCGAACAAACTTAGAAATAGGGAATGCTCAGAGTGTAATTGACGGTGAAATTGATCCATTTATCGATGCATATTTACGTCAACAAATGTAGGTGAAAAGAGAAAACGAGGTGGTTAATGATGATTGCAAAATATCGACGCCAGCCGTTACCTACTAAAGCGGTCCAAGTTTTTGAATATGCACTTGTTGTACTTGGCTCATTTTTTGTTGCGATTGGGTTTAATTTATTTTTATTACCAAATCAAATTGCATCAGGTGGTGTAGCAGGAATTAGTACAATTCTATATGCATTGTTTCGCTTTGAACCATCAACTGTCCAGTGGGCAATAAATATTCCGCTATTTTTTGTCGGTATGTGGATACTCGGTCGAAGCTTTGGTATTAAAACTTTAATTGGTACAGCAATGGTCCCTTTATTTGTTTCATTAACAAGTGATTGGAATCCAGCTAGTTCTGATCCATTTTTAGGAGCAATATTTGGTGGGATGGCATGTGGATTAGGAATAGGAATTGTTTTTCGTGGCAAAGGGTCAACAGGTGGAATTGATTTAGCTGCACAAATTGTTCACAAATTTGTGCCACTCCCTTTTGGAATCTGTGTAGCCCTGTTTGATGGATTGATCGTTTTAGTGGCAACATTTGTTTTTTCAGTTGAAGCGGGTTTGTATGCTCTGATTGGCTTGTTTGTCACAAGTCGGACGATTGATTTAGTTCAAGTCGGTTTAAACAGTTCAAAAGCAATTATGGTTGTGAGTGATCACTTAGAAGCAATTCGCGACGCTCTATTAACTGAAATTGATCGCGGTGTAACTGTTTGGAAAGCAGAGGGCGGCTATACTCGAGCAGATAAAAAAATGATTATGTCTGTCGTAAATCAAAATGAGTTTAGTCGGACGACACAAATTATCAAGCAAATTGATCCAAATGCGTTTATAATCGTGATGAATGCAAGTGAAGTAATTGGAGAAGGTTTTAGTAAAAGCTAAGCCTTCTTTTTTTGTTAATATTTACCCTTAAATATTTAAATCTGATAACGATAATTGAACTAGGTCAAAACACCTTGCTTAAATGATGATAAATACCCATTTAATTGCCGATATGAATTTTTTGACAGCTTTTGAAATGAAATTGTAATAAAAAACCCCAAAAAAAAGTCGTTTTTGATGTTATAATGTAATAGATTGATTGATGTCAATCACGAAATTATATTTAACTACAATTTATTAAAAAAGGTGAGTATGTTCATGATAGAGATGCTTGATGTAAAGAAAACATATCCAAATGGTGTTATCGCCTTAAATGGTGTAAGTGTAAAAATTAAACCGGGTGAATTTGTTTATCTCGTTGGACAAAGTGGTGCTGGGAAATCAACTTTTATTAAACTTATTTTTCGTGAAGAAAAGGCATCAAGTGGAAGTGTGACAGTAAACAGTAAAGATTTAGTTCAAATGAAGTGGAAAGATGTGCCTATATTGCGACGCGATATTGGTGTTGTATTTCAAGACTTTAAACTATTACCTAAAATGACAATCTATGAAAATGTCGCTTTTGCCTTAGAAGTTATTGAACAATCGCCACGTCAAATTCGCAAACGTGTGATGGAAGTGCTGGACCAAGTTGGCTTAAAAAATAAAGCACGCTTTATTCCTGATGAATTGTCAGGTGGGGAACAACAACGAGTTGCGATTGCACGTGCAATTGCTAATTACCCTAAAATTCTGATCGCAGATGAGCCAACAGGTAATCTTGATCCAGATACGTCATGGGAAATTATGAAGTTATTGGAAGAAATTAATGCATCGGGTACGACCATAATCATGGCAACCCATAGTAAGGAAATTGTTAACACGGTCAAACGTCGAGTTATCGCGATGGAAGACGGCTTAATTGTTCGTGATGAGTATAGGGGTGATTATGGTTATGAAAGTTAGAACATTAAAGCGCCACGTTAAAGAGGGTTTAAAGAGTAGTTGGCGTAATAGTTGGATGACATTAGCATCAGTTGGTGCAGTCACGACAACACTGTTATTAGTTTCGGTCTTTTTAGCTTTGATGATGAATTTGAACCATGTCGCTCAAAATATTGAAGAAGATGTTTTAATCAAAGTGTTAATTGATGTCACAGCGACAGATGATGAAGTTGAAGAGCTTGGAGAATCGATCAAATCATTGGACAATGTAGAAAGTGTTGATTTTTCATCCCGAGATCAAGAATTAAAAGGCTTGATTGATAGTTTAGGAGATGAGGGTAATGTTTTTTCACTCTATGGTGATGATGAAAACCCACTTAACCATGCATATATTGTTAAAGCAGTAGAACCAAAAGATACGATCACGCTTGCTGAGGAAATCGAATCATTGAATCGTGTGGAGAAAGTTAATTATGGACAAGATGTCGTTGAAAATATATTTACTTTTAATAATTATGCTAGAAACATTGGTTTAATATTAATCGTTGCGCTTTTATTTACGGCAATTTTCTTAATCTCAAATACGATCAAAATAACGATCATTGCCCGACGCAGTGAAATTGAAATTATGAAATTAGTTGGAGCAACAAATTGGTTTATTAGATGGCCGTTTTTTATTGAAGGGTTATTGCTAGGTATATTAGGGAGTATTATTCCAATCGCATTACTTTTCACAGGTTATTACTTCTTAGATCAGAATTCAGCAATGATCAATCAATTTGAGTTTATTACGATTCTTCCATTTAATCCATTTGTCTGGCAACTATCAGGGATTGTTATTTTAATAGGAGCAGTCATTGGTATATGGGGAAGTATTATGAGTGTTCGTAAGTTTCTAAAAGTGTAAGTCTTCTTATCTAGGAGACTTACTCTATCAAATATTAATTGAGCTTATTCAATCTAAGCTGAAATGGAGGAACCTAATGATGAAACGTTTTATAACCTACATACTTTTAGTCATTTTCATGATCGGTATCGTTAGTCCTGGCTTAAATCCTGTTTCAGCAAAAAGTATTGCTGAACTTGAAAAAGAATTGCAAGCTTTGAAGGACGAACGTTCAACAATTAATTCAGAAGAAAGTGATGCAAAATCGAAAATAAAAGAGAATGAGCGACAACAATCAATTGTTCAAGAAAAAATTAATCAACTTGACGGTGAAATCTTTGCTACTGAATCGAATATCGCTTCAAAACAGGAAGAGATTAATGTGACTAATGGTGAAATTCAAGCATTAGAAAATTCAATCGCAGAAACAGAAGGTCAGATTGAAGCAACAGAGGAAGAGTTAGAAGAATTGGCTGATCAAATTGAGGAATTAATTGAACGGATAGAAGAACGTGACGTTTTAATAAAAAATCGCCTCCGCTCAATGCAACATAGTGGTGGAAGTATCAACTATTTACAAGTATTGTTTGGTTCACAAAGTTTTGGTGATTTTATTAACCGAGCAACTGCAGTATCAAAAATTTATGAATCTGATCGGACGATTATGAGTGCCCAAGAGCGTGATAAGTCGGACCTTGAAGATACTGAAGTAGAAGTTGAAGAGAAGAAAGATCAACTTGTTGCTGATAAAGAAAAATTAGATGCTGAGAAAGTTGAAGTCGAAAGCAAGCGTGCAACACTTTTAGCACAACAAAATGAGCTGTCAAACTTAAAAGCACAATTAAATCAACAACGTGACACACAAGTTGCTACTGCGAATGAATTAGAAGAAGAACACTACCATTTAGAAGAAGCTAAGTTATCACTGGAAGAGCAACGCCAAGTGATAGCAGATCAAGAAAAGTTGCTTAATGAATTAAAAGATAAGAAAATAGCTCAGTTGGCTAATGAAGAACAACAAAATAGTGGGTCCAATGGATCGCTTATATGGCCAAACGGTGGGACAGTTACTTCAGAGTATGGTATGAGGCATCACCCAATTTATAAAGTAGATAAGTTACATGGTGGTATAGATATTGGTGGCAACGCCGGATTAGAAATTCGTGCAGCTGCTGATGGCTTAGTTATTGGAACATATGATTCTGGTACAACTGGATTTGGGCGTTATATTGTTATCCGTCATGAAGAAATTAATATGACAACTCTATATGCTCATCTTTCTTCGGTTAATGTTACTGCAGGCCAAACGGTGAATCAAGGAGAACAAATCGGAGTAATGGGGACTACAGGTAGCTCAACAGGAGTTCATCTTCATTTTGAGGTATTTGAAGGCAAATATGGTGAAGGTCGGGTTAATCCTAGAACACATCTCCCTTAATATTATTTGTGATAATATCAGACAAAGCATCGCACAAATTGCTGCGATGCTTTTCTAAACCTTTAAAAGAAAAACAATCCGAGTTAGAAAATTAATTTTACTGATTGAATCTTTAGTTTGTGTTACACTATATAAATAAGCGATTGATTAGAGTGATAATTGTAAAATTACAGGGTAGCAAAACCTGATAAAATGATATTTTGAGGTTTTGCTAATTTGAGGTGAATAATGTGCACGTAAAGAAAAGTATTTTTGCTCTACTACTAGGATTAGCTGTTATTATTGGTGGTGCGGGAACGTACTTTGTAGTCGAGCTAACGGCAAGCCTAGAGGACGGACAACAACATGACCAACCAACTGACTTTATGTCAGAAGATGAATATGAAGCAATGCTCAATGATTTAACTGATGCGATTTCATTGCCGAAGGTTGTTCAAGCTTATTCGATTATCCAATCAAATTATTTTGAAACAGTAGAGGATGAAGATTTGGTCGAGGGTGCAGTACGTGGAATGCTTACGACTTTAAATGATCCTTATAGTGAGTATATGGATCAAGAAACGATGGAACAATTCAATGAACAGCTTGAATCATCGTTTGAAGGAATTGGCGCGGAAGTAAGCATGATCGATGATCGGGTAACAATCGTTGCACCAATCAAAGATTCACCAGCTGAAAAAGCAGGACTCAGACCGAATGATCAAGTTTTAACTGTTGATGGAGAACCTGTTGAAGGTTTAGACTTATATGAAGCAGTAGCTAAAATTCGGGGCGAAAAAGGTTCGGAAGTGACGATTGAAATCCAACGACCAGGCGTCCCAGATCTGATTGAGTTTACCTTAGTTCGTGATACCATTCCGCTTGAAACGGTTTATGCGGAAATGGTTGAAACAGGTGGTCATAAAGCAGGTGTGATTCAAATTACGTCATTTGCTGAACAGACGGCAAATCGCTTTATTGAAGAATTAGCCTCATTAGAAGATCAAGGAATGGATGGCTTAGTGATTGATGTACGTGGTAACCCAGGTGGTTTACTCGATGTAACGGAAGAGATATTAAAACAATTTATTACGAGTGACCAACCTTATATGCAAATTGCTGATAATGAAGATAATAGGACACGTTTCTTTTCAGAACTAGAAGAACCGAAAGACTATCCAGTTAGTGTACTGATTGATGAAGGGAGTGCCTCTGCATCTGAAATTCTTGCAATCGCCTTAAATGAGACGATAGATGCTGAGCTTGTTGGGCGTAATAGTTTTGGCAAAGGAACTGTTCAACAAACGATCCCATTAGGTGATGGAAGTACGATTAAATTAACAATCTTAAAATGGTTATCACCTGAAGGAGTGTCGATTCATGAAGTTGGTGTTGCTCCAACGACTGAAGTTGACCAGCCCGATTACTATTATACAGCACCGATCCAAGTAGAAGAGACGTTTAGTTATGATGATACGAACATCAATATTGGTTATACTCAGGTCATGTTAGCTGCTTTGGGCTATCCAGTAGATCGTGAAGATGGTTATTTCAGTGAAGAGACGGAGCAGGCAATCCGAGATTATCAAACCGATCGAGAGTTGACTGTGAATGGTGAGCTCGATCAAGAGACAGCAAGTCGAATTGTAACAGATATAATCGAAAAAATCAGAAGTGATCAAGATGATTTACAAAAAGATAAGGCAATTGAACTACTCTTCCAATAAACCGCTCACTCGAGCGGTTTATTTACATCCAACAATTGACTTCATCACAACAAAATTTCCAAAAGTCAAACGAAAGTAACTCTAGTTGTGGTATAGTTAAACTAGGTGAAGAATTTGCACGTGAAATCCGAAATTGTCAGATCGATTTAGTTGTGATTATTTACGTGTCCAAGTGGGGGTTGTCAAGATGGAGAATTGGTTACTTGAAATCGGTAAAGCATTTATACGTTTACTATTCAATCCATTATTATATTGGTTTATTTTAATTACATTCTTTGCATCACTTTCCCGGATCAAACGTGAACGAAAACAATTCGGTCGAAAAATTTATCCGCTTTATGACGAATGGTATGGTCAGCGGCTGAAATCACTAGTGTTCGGATTGCTTCTTTCAATAGGAATGACGGTTTTAGGTGTTGGCATCCATCCGTTGATGTTAGCTGGAATTGTTTGTATGACAATTTTATTTACCTTAACGAAACGATTTACTTTGCTTTCAAGTGCATATGTTTTTGGTTTTACTGCAATCATGATATTATTTTTACCGTATTATCAATCATATTTACCATCACTTTTTCAAAATGAAATCACTCAAATGGATTGGGTGATTTTCACAACTTTAATGGGAATATTGTTAATCATTGAATCATTAATGATTAGCTCAGTTAGTCGCGATCAAACATTCCCAGAGTTAATTAATAGTTCACGTGGAAAGATTGTTGGACAACATCGTTACAAAAAAATAGCGCTGATTCCGTTATTATTTATTTGGCCGGTTGGTTCATTATCGTTTATATCTAATTGGTGGCCAGTTATCGAATGGAATGGGCTTCCGTTTGGTCTAATTATTTTTCCTTTTTTAATCGGCTTTGATTTTCCGATTGCTGGTGGATTACCGACGAAAGTAGCTAAACGTTATAGTGAATATCCATTATTACTCGGTTTTTTAATTGTCGCCTTGTCACTAATGAGTTATTACGTTAAAATTCTAACGCTCGTAACTGTACTCGTTGCCATTGTCGGGCGAGAATTTATATCTTACCTTTTGAAGACCAAGGATCAACAACAACTCCCATTATTTAGTCCATTACCTAATGGATTAAAGGTTTTAGCAATTTTACCTGGGACGCCAGCGATTGAACTTGGGCTGATCCCTGGAGACACAATTAAAAAGGTCAACGGACAAGATGTTGCAACACCTACAGAGTTTTACCAAGCATTACAAATCAATCGCGCTTTTTGTAAGTTGGATATTGTCGACGAACGTGGTGAATTAAGATTTGCCCAGCGTGCGTTTTATCAAGGTGAACATCACGAACTAGGTGTTATTTTCGTCGAGAATCATCAAGACCGAATGAAGCAATCAGTTTAAAAATTCGACATAAAAAGAGTGATTATTCCCCAGGAAATAATCACTCTTTCTTTCAATGCTCAAAAGTTAGTAATTCTCTTAATTCCGTTTCATTTAATGAAGAAAGTAGCGTTTCGCCTGGTTGAATAATTTCATCAACTAACTTACGTTTCTTCTCTTGGAGTTGAAAGATTTTTTCTTCAATTGTTCCTTCTGTAATCAAACGAATCACTTCAACTTCTTTTGTCTGTCCAATTCGGTGTGCTCGACCGGCTGCTTGTGCTTCGACTGCAGGATTCCACCAAAGATCGAACAAGATCACGGTATCAGCACCAGTTAAGTTTAAACCGGTTCCTCCAGCCTTTAATGAGATAATAAAAATTTCCCGTTCACCATTGTTAAAAGCTTCAGCCATTTCAACGCGATTTTTAACTGGTGTTTGACCATCTAAATAGAAGGATTGATAATTCAATTTGTTTAGTTCTTTCTCGATGATCTTCAACATACTAGAAAACTGTGAAAAAATTAAGATCCGGCGATTTTCGACGCGCAACTGTTCGATAATCGTCAATAGTAATTCAAGCTTGCCTGACTCACCTTGATAATTTTCTAAGAATAGACTAGGGTGACAACAAATTTGACGTAAGCGGGTAAGTCCAGCAAGAATTTCAATTTTTTCTTGGTTGAACTGATCAGCTTCAACAGCTGTATCAAGTTGGCGTTCAATTCGTTCCAGATAAGCAAGATAAACTTCTTTTTGCTCTTTTGTTAACTCACTATATTGCTCAAATTCAATTTTTTCTGGTAAATCAGGTAATACATCTGTTTTCAAACGACGCAAAATAAACGGTTTCGTAATTTTACGAATATAGTCATTCGGATATTGAATAAATTCTTGTTTTGAACCGAGAAAACCTGGTGAGATCGTTTGAAAGATCGACCATAATTCATCAAGGCGATTTTCAATCGGTGTCCCACTTAAGGCAAATCGTTGTTTCGCGTTAATTAATCGAGTCGCTTTCGCTGTTTGAGTCAGGTGGTTTTTAATCGCTTGTGCTTCATCTAAAATCATCACATCGAACTGAAACTCGCGGTAGACTTTAATATCCTGACGAATCAATGGATATGATGTGATCCAAACATCAGGCTGTTGATTGCTTGTAAAAATTGTGCGCCGTTCTTCACGTGTACCTGCAACAACTTTGATATTTAAAGTCGGCGCAAATTTCTCAAACTCCTTCTTCCAATTGTAAATGAGTGAAGCAGGTGCAATTACGATCGCGGGTTTGGAATTATCGATTTCCTTTTCACTTAAAATAAAGCTAATTGCCTGAATTGTTTTACCAAGCCCCATTTCATCAGCTAAGATGCCACCAAGTTGATAGCGAGCAAGTGATTTAAACCACTTAAATCCGGTGACTTGATAATCTCTTAGTTGGGCATTCAAACTGTCTGGCACCTGATCATCGAACTGACCTGGTTCTTTTAGTGTCGTTAATAATCGACTAAATGTCTCTGAGTAATTGATCGGCGTATTTTCTAAAGCATGATCAAGCTGTAAACCTTTAGCAGGTGATAATTGCAAGCTCGAGTCTTTGAATTGTTTTTTCTTAAAATATAATTCATCAGCTAATGTCTGAAAAGCTTGAAAGGAATCATCTGTTAACTTAATCAGAGCCCCATTTTGTAATCGGTAATAGGTTTTCTTTTCAATTAATGCATAGAGTACTTCCTGGACATCCTGCTTTGTGATGCCATCAATATTAAAGTGAATATCGAGCATTCCAGAGGATGGATTGACTTCAATATTTGTATCTAAATGATAGTCTTGGTCGGCTTTAAGTGCTTGAACTTGGTCAGTCATATAAACCGTTACTTGATCCATCAACTCAGGTAACTGCTGATAAATAAATTGATATATTTTTTCTTCATTAAATAGCCAATAGCTCTTATTTAATAGGCGAAAACCACTTTTTTGTAATTGGGTAAGTAGCCTATGTTCAGCTTGAAAATCCCTAACTATGACTTTAGTTTGCGCTGTAGTTGATTGATTTGGGAGAAATTTATCTTTGCCGTATTGAAAAACAACCGATACACTTAAAGCATCTTTTTGAAGATCGAGATAAAGTTTACTTTCAAGTGGTACCTGTTGAACTTGCTCTTTTGCCTCTTTGCTAAAGGTAACCTCACCAATTGATTTAAGCTGAGGTAACACATAACCAATAAAATGAGTCATTTTGCTTTTGCTAATTTGATAACGATTCTTTTGTCGGTAAGGCAAGATTGTGTGAATTTGTTCAAGCATCTTTTGTTGTTCAGCAGTTAAGAAATAAACCGACTTTCCCTTGTGTAACAATTGATAATAACTAGAAAATTGATAATCGAATAACGATTGAAAATTAATTGTAAAGCTTTGGTCCTCATTTATCGTGATCGGAAAGTTAATTTTAGGTAAGTCTTCATGCAACTCAAGTTCAGTCAAAACAGACTGATCCTCTTTGTTTAATTCGAACGAACGTAACGCTAGTTTTTCGAAAAATGGTTTGATTAAAAATGGTGGTAAACTGACTGTACGCTTGTCAACTGTTGGGAAATCAGGCGAATAAAGCTGTTCATGAATAATCGCTTGATTGATCAAATCGAATAATGCTAAGTCAATCGTATCAAAGAAATGCTCTTTCGGCCGATATGAAAATGTTTCTGTAATTTTATGGACTTCATTTAATTGAATCGCCTTCATGAATGCGGGTAAATCCTTAACAATAAACGGTTGGTTCTCCCCAATCTTTAACTCGAGCTCGTAATACGCCTCTTTAAGAAAACGATGACGCTTTTCCTCAAGTTGATAATGAACGATTAATTCGGTGTCTTTCGTGATTAAACGTGTTTCGTTTGTCTCAAATAAATCAATCATTCTCAATGGAAATGGATCGGTTAATTCCACTGATTTTTGCTCGGGAACAAATGAAATTGCTGAGTTATGATTTGAAATTGCTAATAGTACCGCAGCAATATGTTTACATGTGTAGTGCGCTTGGTATGCTGAACAGTCACATTTAGCTTCTAAATCATCATCTTCAAAGAAAAAGATACTCACTTGATAATGACTGCCACCTTTAACAATTGCTCGCCATGAATTAATCACTTGATTATATGTTAATTTAGTGACACGTCCTCTTTTATATAAATCAACACCCCGCCGGTAAAAACGTTGGCCGGTTATTTTGAGAATGTCGTTAGGGTCTAAATAAAATTGTGCCATAATCTTCTCCTTGAATAAATTCTATCTCTATATTATAGCAAATTTAACCTTTAAAAGCTTGGTAAATTAGAACTAGCTAGAAATTGACAAGCTAAATAGAAGTATGCTATTTTCAATAACGACAAAATAAAACGGTTAGAGGGTTAGCTAATGAAGTTAAAAGATGAAATAAATAAACGAAAAACATTTGCGATTATTTCGCACCCAGATGCGGGTAAAACAACAATGACAGAAAAATTATTACTATTCGGTCAACAAATTCGATCGGCGGGGACAGTTAAAGGCAAGAAGTCAGGTAAATTTGCCACCTCTGATTGGATGGAAATTGAGAAACAACGTGGGATCTCTGTCACATCAAGTGTGATGAACTTTTCTTATCAAGGTTATCATGTCAATATTTTAGATACACCTGGTCACGAGGATTTCAGTGAAGATACGTATCGGACTTTAACTGCTGTTGATAGTGTGATCATGATTATTGATGCAACGAAGGGGATTGAAGCACAAACAATTAAGCTATTTAAAGTATGTAAGATGCGTGGGATTCCAATTTTTACATTTATCAATAAACTTGACCGTGAAGGTCGCGACCCATTTGAATTATTAGAACAAATTGAGGAAGTATTAGAGATCGAAACGTACCCAATGAACTGGCCGGCAGGTATGGGGAAACGTTTTTTAGGTATTTTTGATCGTTATCAAGAACAATTTGTTCGATTTAAGGGAAATGAAGAAGAAGAGCTGATTCCATATGCTGATTTAGCTCAAGATCGTTATCGTGATTTGACTGAGCAAGCAACTTATCAGGAAACTAAAGAAGAACTTGCTTTGCTTGATGAGGCAGGTGATCCATTTTCAATCGAGCGTGTATTAAAAGGTGAACAAACGCCTGTCTTTTTCGGTAGTGCACTTGCACCATTTGGTGTCGAAACATTTTTTAAAACATTTGTTGAAATGGCACCAAATCCGAAGCCAAGAAAAACAACTGATGGACTAATTCAGCCAGAGCATGAAGATTTTTCAGGTTATATTTTCAAAATTCAAGCAAATATGAATCCTGCTCACCGTGATCGAATTGCGTTCTTAAGAGTATGCTCGGGAAGGTTTGAGCGTGGCATGACGGTGAAATTAACGCGGACTGAGCGAGCGATAAAACTCAATCAAACCCAACAATTTGTTGCATCGGCTAGAGAGACAGTTGAAGTCGCATATCCTGGTGATATTATTGGTATTTATGATCCTGGTTTTTATCGAATTGGTGATACGTTAACCGATGGAAAAGAACGGATTCAATACGATGAGTTACCTCAGTTTCCACCAGATTTATTTAAGCGTGTAACTGCAAAAAACGTGATGAAGGCCAAACAGTTTAAAAAAGGCCTTGAGCAACTTGTTCAAGAAGGAGCGATTCAATTATTCACTGGTCACCCATATGAGTCGTTAATCCTTGGTGCCGTTGGTGAGCTCCAGTATCAAGTATTTGAACATCGAATGAAACACGAGTATAATGTAGAAGTTAGCTTAGAGTCAATCGGGGAGCGGATTCCTCGCTGGCTTGATCAAGAAACAGTTGATGTCAATTTATTTGATGACCGTAATCTGTTAGTTAAAGATCGTGAAGGCCAATTTCTAGTCCTCTTCAAAAGTGACTTTGCCCTTAATTGGTTCACCGACAAGCATAAAGAGATCAAACTCATCGACCTATTCGATGTCAACCAATACAACCAGACTTATTAATACAACTAAAAACTTGAGGGATTCCTCAAGTTTTTTCTAAATAAATTTAACATACAGCGAATATTTGTTCGCTTTTCGGATTGTTTTGCAGTATAATAAAAATAATAAAGAGAGAATGGAGGCGTGAACGATGGGACAAACATTTGAACTAACATCACACTACAAACCAGAAGGTGACCAACCAAAAGCTATCAAAGAACTCGTTAAAGGGATCAAGCAGAAAAAACGAGCCCAAACGCTACTAGGAGCGACTGGAACAGGGAAAACCTTTACCGTATCCAATGTCATTAATGAAATCAATAAACCGACACTAGTGATCGCACATAATAAAACTCTTGCTGGTCAGCTCTATAGTGAGTTTAAAGAATTTTTCCCTAATAATGCGGTTGAATATTTTGTCAGCTACTACGACTATTACCAACCAGAAGCCTATGTTCCGTCAACCGACACATTTATTGAAAAAGATGCAAGCATTAATGATGAAATTGATAAATTACGACACTCAGCAACCTCAGCTCTATTTGAGCGTGAGGATGTTTTAATTGTTGCTAGTGTGTCTTGTATATATGGTTTAGGTTCACCAGAAGAATATAAAAATCAAGTCCTTTCTTTACGTGTCAATATGGAGAAAGACCGCGATCAGTTGTTACGTGATCTTGTTGACATTCAATATGCCCGCAATGACATTGACTTTCAACGTGGAACGTTCAGAGTTCGAGGTGATTCAATTGAAATTATCCCTGCGTCAAGAGAAGAACATTGTGTTCGAATTGAGTTTTTTGGTGATGAAATTGATCGGATTCGTGAAGTTGATGCCTTAACGGGTGAAATTGTTGGTGATCGGGAACACGTAGCGATTTTCCCAGCATCTCACTTCGTTACTGGGGAAGATAAATTAAAAATCGCGATGAAAAATATTGAAGCGGAACTTGAACAACAGCTTAAATATTTTCGTGATCATGATAAATTGTTAGAAGCTCAGCGTCTTGAACAACGAACACGCTATGACTTAGAAATGATGGATGAAATGGGCTTTTGTTCAGGAATTGAAAACTATTCCCGTCATCTAACGTTGCGTGAACCAGGTTCAACCCCATATACTTTGCTTGACTACTTTCCAGACGACTTTTTAATTGTCGTTGATGAGTCACATGTTACACTACCACAAATTAGGGGTATGTATAATGGTGACCAGGCGAGAAAACAAGTTCTTGTCGATCATGGTTTCCGTTTGCCGTCAGCATTGGACAACAGACCATTAAAGTTTGATGAATTTGAACAGAAAGCAAATCAGTTAATTTATATTTCCGCTACGCCTGGTCCATATGAATTAGAACATACACCGGAAATGGTTGAACAAATCATTCGTCCGACGGGATTGCTTGATCCAAAAGTAGATGTTCGTCCAATTGATGGACAAATTGATGATTTAATTAAAGAAATTAACGAGCGAGCTGCTAAAAATGAGCGAACGCTAGTCACAACGTTAACGAAGAAAATGTCTGAAGACTTAACCGATTATTTAAAAGAAATTGGCATGAAAGTTGCTTATCTCCACTCGGAAATTAAAACACTTGAACGAATTGAAATCATTCGTGATCTACGAGTAGGAAAATATGATGTTTTAATCGGAATTAACTTACTACGTGAAGGGCTTGACTTACCAGAAGTGTCATTGGTCGTTATTTTAGATGCAGATAAGGAAGGCTTCTTACGCTCGGAACGTTCGTTAATTCAAACGATGGGACGAGCTGCTCGAAATGAATTTGGACAGGTAATTATGTATGCTGATCGGATCACAGATTCGATGAAAAAGGCAATTGATGAAACTGAACGCCGACGTGAAATTCAACAAGCCTATAACGAAAAGCACAACATTACACCGAAAACAATTATTAAAGAAGTTCGTGATGTGATTCGAGCGACTAAAGTTGCAGAAGAGGCGCTAGAATATAAAGAAGAGCAACTCAATCTATCTGAACTGACCCAAGCAGAATTAACTAAAGTGATTGAAAAAATGGAACAAGAAATGAAACAAGCAGCTCGCGAATTAAACTTTGAAAAAGCTGCTGAATTACGAGACCTCGTTCTTGAATTGAAAGCGGAAGGGTGAGAATTTTGACAAAGAAAAAAATCTCGATTAAGGGTGCTCGGACACATAATTTAAAAAATATTGATGTTGAGATTCCAAAAGATCAACTTGTTGTTTTAACAGGATTGTCAGGTTCAGGAAAATCATCACTTGCTTTTGATACAATTTATGTAGAAGGACAAAGACGATATGTTGAGTCATTATCATCCTATGCACGTCAGTTTTTAGGACAGATGGATAAGCCTGATGTCGATTCAATTACTGGTTTATCACCATCGATTTCAATCGATCAAAAAACAACAAGTAATAACCCACGGTCAACTGTGGCAACAGTGACCGAAATTTATGATTATTTACGCCTTCTATTTGCTAGGGTTGGCAGGCCAACTTGTCCCAATCATGGAATTGAAATAACCTCTCAAACGATTGAACAAATGGTCGATCGGATTTTAGAATATCCAGACCGGACGAGGTTACAAGTTTTAGCACCAGTCGTATCAGGTCGTAAAGGTGAACATGCTAAACGAATTGACGATTTGAAAAAGGAAGGCTATATCCGTTTACGTATTGATGGTGAATTAGTTGAAATTGAAGAAGAAATCAAATTAGAGAAGAATAAAAAGCATGATATTGACGTCGTCATTGACCGAATTGTCATTAAAGACGGGATCAGCTCAAGGTTGTCCGACTCACTTGAAACAGCCTTAAAGTTAGGTGATGGTCAAGCGATTATTGATTTGATTGATGTAGAGGAATTAAGATTCAATGAGCATCATGCTTGTCCGATTTGTGGTTTTTCAATCAGTGAACTTGAACCACGGCTATTTTCATTTAATGCTCCATATGGTGCTTGTGAAAAATGTGATGGCTTAGGACACAAGCTTGAAGTCGATGTTGACTTAGTTATTCCTGATAAGAGTTTAACTTTAAATGAAGGAGCAATCCTTGCTTGGCAACCGACGAGTTCACAATATTATCCGCAACTCCTTGCAAGTGTTTGTAAACATTACGGAATTGATATGGATGTGCCAGTTAAGGATCTACCTAAGACACAGTTGAATAAAATTTTACACGGCAGTGGTAAGGAAACGATTCATTTTAGTTACCAGAATGATTATGGCATGACGAGGAACACAGACATTCAATTTGAAGGTGTCTTAAATAATATCGAGCGCCGATACCACGATACTTCATCTGACTACACACGAACACAGATGGAGAAGTATATGGTCGAAAAAGCATGTGTTGCATGTGATGGGCACCGTTTAAATGAACAAGCAAGATCTGTCTTGATCGAAGGTAATCACATCGGTCAATTCACGGAACGCTCTGTCAAGGAAGGCCTTGATTTTCTCAGAAAAGCAAACTTAACTGAAAAGGAAATGGAAATTGCTCGGTTAATTTTAGCTGAAATTGAAGACCGACTCGTCTTTTTAGAGAACGTTGGGTTAGATTATTTAACTTTAAATCGAATGGCAGGGACACTGTCTGGTGGTGAAGCGCAACGGATCCGACTAGCAACGCAAATTGGCTCCGCTCTAACAGGGGTACTTTATGTGCTTGATGAACCATCAATCGGCTTGCACCAGCGTGATAATAATCGCCTAATTCATACATTAAAACAGATGCGTGATTTAGGCAATACGCTAGTTGTCGTTGAACATGATGAGGACACGATGCTTGCGGCTGACTATATCATTGATATCGGCCCGCATGCAGGAGAACATGGTGGAGAAGTTGTTGCAACAGGAACACCAAAGCAAATTATTAAAGAGTCAAAATCATTAACAGGGAAGTATTTATCTGGTGAAAAATTTATCCCACTCCCTGCAGAACGCCGTAAACCAGATGATCGATTCATTGAAATCATTGGCGCGGCTCAGAACAATTTAAAAGATGTTAATGTAAAAATTCCAGTCGGTGTCTTTACGACGGTTACAGGTGTTTCAGGTTCAGGAAAAAGTAGTTTAGTCAATGAAGTGATGCATAAAAAATTGGCTACTACGCTGAATCGTGCGCGGAAAAGAGCGGGTAAACACAAAGAGATTAAAGGGATTGAGCATTTAGAAAAAGTCATAGATATCGACCAATCACCAATCGGCCGAACACCACGATCTAACCCGGCAACTTATACTGGTGTATTTGATGATGTTCGTGATGTTTTTGCCCAAACAAATGAGGCAAAAGTAAGAGGCTATAAAAAAGGTCGTTTTAGCTTTAACGTTAAAGGTGGACGTTGTGAAGCGTGTCGTGGTGATGGTATCATTAAAATAGAAATGCATTTTTTACCCGATGTTTATGTGCCATGTGAAGTTTGTCATGGAAAACGTTATAATCGAGAAACGCTTGAAGTAAAGTATAAAGGGAAAAACATTTCTGATATTTTGCATATGCGAATCGAAGAAGCATTAGATTTTTTCAAAAACATCCCTAAAATAGCGCGAAAGTTACAAACGATTGATGATGTTGGTTTGGGTTATATTCGATTAGGTCAGCCTGCAACTACTTTATCAGGTGGTGAGGCCCAACGCGTTAAATTAGCGAGTGAATTACACAGACGATCAAATGGAAAAACACTCTATATTTTAGATGAACCAACAACTGGGCTACACTCAGCAGATATTGAACGTCTGTTAGAAGTACTCCAAAGATTAGTTGAAAGTGGCAACACAGTTGTCGTAATTGAGCATAATTTAGACGTGATTAAAGCTGCAGATTATATCGTTGATCTTGGCCCTGAAGGTGGCGATCAAGGTGGAACGATTGTTGCAACGGGAACACCTGAAGAAGTTGCAGAAGTAGAAAAATCATACACAGGGCATTACTTGAAACCAATTTTAGAACGCGATCGGAAACGGATGGCTGATCTTGTTGAACAAGCTGAAATAAAATAAACGGGAGAGTGTTAAATGTCAAAAAAATTGTATCGTTCAAATCAAAACTACATGTTGGCGGGTGTGCTAGGTGGGATCGCAGAGTACTTTAGACTCGATCCAACGATTGTACGTTTAATTTATGCTGTTTTTTGGATATTTACTGCTGGTATTGCACCGACTGCAATCTATGTTGCCGCTGCCGTGATCATTCCGAAAAGTGATGTGTATAACGGATGAAGCGCGCACTGTTATCATTAGTTTTAAATGCAGTTGCCCTGTTACTTGTTGCTAAAGTTTTTTCTGGCTTTCATTTAGAATCGTTTGCTGTCGCAATCATCGCCAGTTTAATTTTGGCGATCTTGAATGCAGTCGTCAAACCGATCTTACTGTTCTTTACATTACCGATTAATCTGCTAACTCTCGGTTTGTTTACCTTTGTGATTAATGCGGTCACATTGATGCTAACTCAGGCGTTAATTGGATCAGATTTTGTCATTGATAGCTTTGGTGTGGCAATCCTAGCAGCGATTGTTTTATCAGTGATTAATTTAATCTTAAACAAGCTCGTGAAAGATCCATTACTAAAAAAATAACAAAGAAATTAAGGGCTATCCAAAAGATTACTTTTGTGATAGCTCTTTTTAAGTTAAAATAAACAGAGGACAAACAAATGAATCACATTTGTAATAAGAAATGAGGTACAGGATGGAAGAAATTTTATTGCAATTTGATTTTGAAACTCAGAAGGAAGAGCAAGCGCCACTTAAATTTACAAATCCAAATCGCATCTTTACAACCGATCAAATTGATCAAGTGATCCCATTACTTGAACAGCTTGAGCTTGAGCATAAACAGGGTAAATATCTTGCTGGCTATTTATCATACGAAGCGGCTCAAGCGTTTGAGCCAAACTATCGGACAGAGAAACAAGTGGAAATGCCGTTGCTATGGTTTGCTAGCTTTGATCAGCCTGTAGAATTAACGATTAAAAAGCCAAAGACCACTTATACCATTTCAAGGTGGCAACCGACGATGACGAAGCAACAATATTACGATCGGATTGAAACAATTAAGGCTGCAATTGAACGTGGTGATACAGGACAGATCAACTTTACTACGCAATTAACGAATCAGTTCTCTGGAGATTCATATCGTTTTTATCAGCAACTGCTTGAAAATCAACAAGCATCATATAGTGCCTACTTAAATATTGGACGGTTTCAAATTTTATCGGCCTCACCAGAATTGTTTTTTAAAGTTAGCCAAGACAAGGTGACCACAAGACCGATGAAAGGAACAATTAAACGAGGTCGCACGTTAGCTGAGGATCAGAAAAACAAGACCTATTTATTAAATTCAGCTAAAGAACGCGCGGAAAACTTAATGATTGTTGATGTCTTAAAGGATGATTTAAGCAAAATTGCCAATCCTGGGTCAGTCAAAGTACCAGAACAGTTAACAGTTGAAACATACCCGACATTGCACCAAATGACTTCAACTGTAACAGCTGAATTAAAAGAAGATACGCAAATCATCGATTGGTTTACTGCACTATTTCCGTGTGGATCAATCACAGGTACACCTCGGTTAGAAACGATGAAACTGATCGATCAGCTAGAAACTCAGGCAAGGGAAGTTTATTGTGGTGCAATTGGTTACATCACACCAAATCGTGAAGCGATTTTTAATGTGCCAATTCGGACTGTGATCATTGATCGAGAACAGGGCAAGGCGAAATATGGAGTCGGTGGTGGAATTACAGCGGGTTCAGAAGCAGCTAAAGAATATGCTGAAGTCGAGACGAAGGCTGCTTTTCTGACAAAAAAAAGACGTTCATTTTCTTTGCTTGAATCATTACGCTTATCAAATCAACAGTATCCTAACCTAGCGGCTCACCTCAAGCGATTAGGGGACTCGGCTGCCTATTTTGGATTTCACTATAATCAGCAAACGATTCGTGCACAACTCGAATCGTTTGGGGAAAATTTTTCAACAAAAGATTATAAAGTTCGTTTATTGTTAGATCATCATGGTGAAGTTCAATTAAATGCTGAAGAAGTGTTACTAACGGACAAGTCGGTTAAGGCTTATTTAGCTGATCAGCCGATTGATAAAAACAATCCCTATTTGTATCATAAGACAACGATTAGGGATCAATATGATGAAGTTGAGATTCATGAGCCAGATAACTTTTCGACACTGTTGTGGAATGAGCATGGTGAGTTAACGGAATTTTCAATCGGTAATCTTGTTTTAAAAATGAATGGGCATTATTTGACGCCACCAATTGATGCGGGTCTATTGCCGGGTGTTTTTCGCCAAGGATTACTTGAACAGGGGAAAATTTCTGAAGCAATTTTAAGAAAAGAAGATTTGAAAAAAGCTGAAGAAATTTGGTTAATCAATGCAGTACGTGGCTGGGTAAAAGTTGGAAAGATCATCTGAGTGACTGTTTTTAAAAAATGGTCAGTTATTTGTCTGTTTCAAGCTCGAGATTCGTGCGAAATTGTCTAATAAGTGCTACAATAAAGAGGCATATTTGCTTTCTATTCTATGCAAGATAGATGGAGGGAATTCCGATGTCAAAAGTACAAACAAAACATTTAGTTAAACAGTTTAATTTAGAAATTATTGCAGGGCATGATGGGCTTGATCGAGGGTTTGTTATGAGTGATATTTCCCGCCCAGGGATTGAATTAACGGGTTATTTTCGTTATTATCCGAAAGCACGAATCCAAGTTTTGGGTAAAACTGAAATATCTTATTTGAATGAGTTATCTGAACAAGAGCGAATTGATCGTTCAAAACGGCTCTGTACAAATGTGACGCCTTGTATCGTCATTACCCGAGGATTAGAAGCGCCACAAGAACTGATCGATCAATGTAATAAATCAAATGTTCCATTACTGAGTTCACCATATAAAACGACACGTGTTGTCAGTCGATTAACAAATTTTTTAGAAGCAGAATTTGCGCCATTTACGACGATGCATGGCGTGTTAGTTGATATTCATGGTGTCGGTGTTTTGATTACTGGACAAAGTGGTGTTGGTAAAAGTGAGACGGCTCTTGAATTGGTCAAACGGGGACACCGTCTTGTAGCTGATGATAGTGTAGAAATCCGTCAAGAAGATTATGACCGTTTAATCGGGAACTCACCTGAATTGATTGAACATTTGCTTGAAATTAGAGGACTAGGAATTATTAATGTCATGACACTCTTTGGCGCAAGTGCTGTTCGGTCACGTAAAGAAATTGATTATGTGATTAATTTAGAAATTTGGAATGAGAAAAAACAGTATGATCGGATTGGAATTGATGATGAGTTAATTCGAATTATTGACGTTGAAATTCCAAAAACAACATTACCTGTCCGTCCAGGGCGAAACTTGGCGGTCATTATTGAGGTCGCTGCGATGAACTTCCGCTTGAAGCGTCTTGGGGTCAATGCAGCTGAAGAGTTTTCAAATCGATTAACAGAGATGATTGAAAAGGAAAAAGAGAATTTAGAAAATGGAATCAGGTCGGAATAGTTAGAAGGAGGATTTGTTTTGATGCTATTAAATGCACCATTAAACCCAGTTTTTTTTGAACTTGGCCCAATTAAAATATATTGGTATGCAATTTTTATTGTAACTGGCGTAATCGTTGGTTTATTACTTGCTAATAAAGAGGGCGACCGCTTAAACTTACCTAAAGATACATTTGGCGATTTATTACTATATGCACTACCAATTGCGATTTTAGCGGCGCGGCTCTATTACGTGCTCTTTGAATGGCAGCGTTATGTCGGTAAACCTTGGTGGAGTATATTTGCTGTTTGGGAAGGTGGCCTTGCCATACATGGCGCGCTAATTGGTTCTATTATTACTGGGATTGTGTTTGCCAATAAAAATAAAATACCATTTTGGAAACTTGTAGATATTGCTGCACCAAGTATCATTATTGGCCAAGCGATTGGTCGTTGGGGTAATTTTATGAATCAAGAAGCTCATGGTGGCCCTGTTTCACAAGCTGCTTATGAAAATTTCATTCGCTTCTTACCTGATTTTATTGAAAATCAAATGGTGATTGATGGTGTGTTGTATCACCCAACTTTTTTATATGAATTTTTATGGAACTTACTTGTTTTCGCTGGGTTGCTATGGTTGAGACGACGGAACCCACTGCGTGGCGAGGTATTTATTAATTACCTGATCTGGTATTCAGTTGGTCGATTTTTCATTGAAGGGATGAGAACAGATAGTTTGTATATGTTTGGTGATACAATTAGAACAGCACAATTCATCTCTATTTTAACTGTTGTTGTTGGTATTATCTTTATTATTTATCGCCGAAAATCCGATCAAGTAAACGTTCGATATAACGGTAAAAAGATCTGATCGAACAACCTGCTGATTTCAACCAAATTAGCAGGTTGTTTAGTAAATTTTATAATCCTTGATTAAATTAATAGATGAACAATTGAGTTGTAGGCGGCACCGTGACTTCACTCCGGATGGACGCGCAAGACGTGGCAGTTTTAATCTACACAATAAGAATTTTCAGAGCGGTACTGGGACTACGATTATCGTTCTATCAAAGAGATATGTTTCTACAGAAGTCGCCATCCTGACGGAAAGTGAAGTGTCTTCAGATGATGGGACTCAAGTACAAAGGCTTTAGGTAGTTAGAAATTTTAGGGGGAAATGCATTGAAAATAGATACACTATTGTTTGATTTAGATGGAACATTGATAGATACAAACCCATTAATTATCGAATCTTTCCTGTTTACAATCAAAAAACATACAGGGCAAACGTATACGAAAGAAGCTGTCTTACCTTTTATTGGACCACCACTAATCGAGTCAATGGAAAAAATTGATCCGAACCAGGCTGAGGAAATGATGGCTACATATATTGAGCATAACATGAGTAATCACGAGGGCTTTGTTCACCCATATCCAACTGTTGTCGACACAATTAAGAAGCTTCACGAAAAAGGCTATAAATTAGCAATTGTTACGACGAAAATAACAGAAAATGCACGCCTAGGCTTAGAGATTACAGGACTCGCGCCGTATTTTGATGTTGTCATTGGTTTAACAGAGGTTGAAAATGCCAAACCTGATCCAGAACCCATTTTTAAAGCACTTGAAGCGCTTGGCGAAACGGTAGACAATGCACTGATGATTGGGGATAACTATCATGACATTGAAGCGGGACAAAATGCGGGGACGAAAACAGCAGGTGTTGCATGGGCTATTAAAGGAAGAGAAACGTTAGAAGCATTAAAACCAGATTATATGCTAGAAGAACTAGCAGACTTATTGAACATATTAGAGGTGGATTAAATGCGTCAAACCGAACGCCATTCAGTTGAAGGCTCGAATGCGCTTTGGCAAATGTATAAAACAGTCTCATTTTTAAAGGTCGTTAAAAATTTTCTAGTTATCCAACTCGCACGTTACACGCCATGGTTACCAATGAAAAATTGGCTGTATAAAAATTTTCTAAACATGAAAGTGGGCGACAAAACAGCTTTTGCTTTAATGGTGATGGTTGATTTAATGTTTCCTGAACGAATTACTGTTGGTAACGACTCAGTAATTGGTTACAATACGACGTTATTGACCCATGAGTATTTAATTGATGAATACCGTCTGGGTGATATAAAGATCGGTGATCAAGTGATGATAGGAGCAAATTGTACGATTTTGCCAGGTGTCTCGATTGGTGATCGTGCAACAGTTGCTGCCGGTACTGTTGTCACAAAAGATGTTGAGCCTGGTAGTTTCGTTGGTGGAAACCCGATGCGAGTTATTTTTACGAAAGAAGAAATGGAACAAAGAACGCAATCAAGACTTGATTGACAATTGTCTAAGGATCAATCAAGAATCTGTTATTTGTAAGATTGTTTAGGGGGGCAAAGAGATGAAATTGTCCAATCGAAATCGAGAAGAGACGTTGCAAGCTTTAAAACAAAAAACATATGATGTCTTAATTATTGGCGGCGGTCTAACAGGAGCGAGTATTGCACTTGATGCAACAACACGAGGAATGGATACCGCTTTGTTAGAGATGGCTGATTTTGGCTCTGGCGGTTCGTATCGCCAAAGTATGTTGAGTTTTGAGCAAGGTGATTACTATTATAAAACATGGAAAGACTTAGAAGTAGAAAAAGAAACAATCGCAACAAATTTTTCAGCATTATATCAACATACAACAGGTATGTATGTCAAATATCGCGGTGACCTTGATCTAAAAAATTTAACGACGATTAAAAGAAGTTTACTATTTCCATTTAGAAAAAGACAGACAAATGATACTACTCAAGTCGTGCGTGCTAAAGATATTCAGCAGTTTGAACCACTCGTCAATCTGAGACATTTGGAGCGAGGATTTTTATTTGAAAGTGGCTTAATCAATCGCTCATTAATGGCAATTGAATTGATTAAACAAGCAAGTCAACTCGGAACAGACAGTGTAAATTATTTGAAAGTGATTCAATTTATTTATGATCAAGATAATCAAATCATTGGTGTTAAAGCAGAGGATCAGATCAATGGAGATTCAGTGTCGATTTACGCTCGGAGAATTATCAACGCGACGGGGAAAAATTTTAATCGAATCCGTAAACTTGATTTAACCGATCAAAAACAAACACTTCCTCAAACAATCAATAAAAAAACGTTAATCTACCTTAATACGGCTACACCTCCAATTAAACGGATTCTAACTTTTAATGATATTCAAAGAGCATCTTACGTTACACTGGTTCCAGACAAGGGTAAATTGCTCTTAACATCAGTGGAAAAATTAGTGCGACCAGAGAAATTGTCTCATCGACCGTCAGAAACAGATATTAATCATTATCTCGATTTACTTAATCAAGTTGTTAAAGATTACAGATTTAATCTTGACGATGTAATTGACATCAATTTAACTTATGAGGTAAATTATGAATCAAATAGTGAGATCACTAATTTATTGCTGATTTCTGATGGAGGATTAATTTCGGTATTTGGAACTGAAACAGAAGCGTATCGGTTATACGCCGGTAAAGTTGTCGACCATCTTGCAAAAAAATTGAAGAAAGAAATGAATATTCTTTATTCTAATTCAGAAACAAATGTAATCTCGATTAATCAGAAAAAACAAGTTGATCCTGATGAATTTGAATCTTTAGCAATTGATCAAGCAGAGTTAAGTCAAATCACAAAAGTTTATGGCGACCAAACGACACAGTTACTGAAATACTATCAGCGTGCTGAAAAGAAATCGACAAAGCATAAAATTAATCAATTGCTTTGTGCAGAGCTCCTTTATTCAATTGAACAAACAGCGATTTATTCACCACTCGATTTCTTCATTCGTCGGACACGAATGATTCACGATCTTGATCATCTATCCGAGCAAACAACTGGGATCCTCAATCTACTCGCCCAGAAATTAGCCTGGACAAAGGAAGAACGCTCATATTTTGAACGGGAATTCAGAATATGGTTAACCGAACAAGATTAACATGTTAAACTATAATGAGATGACTTACTCATTGGTTATTAAATGAAAAAAAGCAAAAGAGGCGAAAGACGATAGACAAGAATAACAAAAGTAAAAATAACTACAATAAAGCAATCATCCCTTTTATTCCGGATGCAAAATTTTATTTTTCCAAAGGGGTCGATGCTTTTTACAAACGAAAATTTGATATCGCCTTAAAATGGATTAAAAAAGCAGAGGAATCAGATCCAAATGAGATTCTTTATCCAATTCAGATGTCAGTTGTTTATACTGAGATGGAGAATTTCCACCTTGCTAATCAAATTTTAACTGATCTATATCAACACAATCATCAAGACTATCCAGAACTCTATTATTTGATGGCAAATAATTATGCCCATTTGGGTTTATTAAACGATGCTGAAAAATATGCGGCACTCTATTTGGAAAAGGATGCTGATGGTGAATTTAGATCTGAAGCTGAACAATTATTAACATTGTTAGAACTTGGTTTATCTGATGACGATGAGGACTTTGATTTTGACTTTGAACGAGAAGATGAGATTCTGATTTACCAAGAGACAGCTTTTTATCACTTACAAAGACGTAATTGGCATGAAGCAGGAAACATTTTAACCGAAATGATTCAACGATTTCCAGACTATCAAATCGCAAAGCATCAGTATCACTATGCATTATTTTTTGTTGGTGAACATGAAGAGGCGATTCAGTTAGAAGAAAAAATGTACAAGCAATATCCTGACTCAACCTACAGCATGACAAATTTAATTATTTTTTATCATGATACGGGTAAAGTTGAACAAGCTAATCTCTTGATTAAAAAGCTCTCAAATATTTATCCAATCCATTGTGAAGCATCGTTAAAAATTGCGATCTCATTTGCTTACGTCGGTCATTTTAATCAAGCTTTTGAACGTTTTTACCCATTACCAAAAGGAAAGTTAATCAATCACCTCGATTATTATCGTTACTTTGCCCTTTCAGCTTCTGCGCTTAATCATCAAGCACTTGCAAAAAGAATTTGGGCAGAAGGCTGTAAAAGACACAGTGAGTTAGCGCGTGAACCACTACCTTGGTTCAAAGATTAAGCCTGTGAGCAGATTGTTAGACGAAAATAGTGAAAAATACGATAATGGGTATACATTATACAATCGAATCTAGAGAATTTTGAGTTGAAGGGATGAAAAATATGTCAGAAGAACGAATTTATGATCTGATTATTATTGGAGCCGGACCTGCTGGAATGACTGCAGCTGTCTATGCTTCACGAGCCAATTTAGCGACATTAATGATTGAGCGAGGGATTCCAGGTGGTCAGATGGCTAATACAGAGGACATCGAGAACTATCCAGGTTATGAAAGTATTCTTGGACCAGATTTATCAAATAAAATGTTCGAGCACGCAAAGAAATTTGGTGCTGAGTATGCTTACGGAATGATTACCGAAGTGATTAATGAAGAACCCTATAAAATCGTTGTGGCAGGTAACAAACAATACCGTACGAAAGCCATTATCATCGCAACAGGGGCAAAACATAAGAATCTAGGTGTGCCTGGCGAAGAAGAACTCGCTGGACGAGGTGTTTCTTATTGTGCTGTTTGTGATGGGGCCTTTTTCAAAGAAAGGGAACTTTTCGTTATTGGCGGTGGAGACTCTGCTGTTGAAGAAGGGATGTATTTAACGAAATTCGCCAGCAAGGTCACGATTGTTCACCGGCGTGATCAATTACGTGCCCAAAAGATCCTCCAAGATCGAGCGTTTAAAAATGAGAAAATTGATTTTATCTGGGATACAGTTTTAAAGTCAATTAACGATGTTGATGGTAAAGTTGGTACGGTTACTTTGGAAAATGTTAAAACAGGTGAAAGTTATGAAAAAGAAGCTGCTGGAGTCTTTATCTATATTGGTTTAGTCCCGATGACAGAACCATTCGAATCATTAGGAATTACCAATGAAGAAGGCTACATCCCAACGAACGAAAATATGGAAACATCGATCCCAGGAATTTTTGCCGCAGGCGATGTTCGTGAAAAAACTCTCCGGCAAATTGTTACTGCAACAGGCGATGGAAGTATTGCTGCTGAAAACGTTCAAGCGTACATTGAACAATTAGAGGAAAAATTTGAGACAGTAAAATAAAAACATTACAAAATGAACACAAAATTAAACAAAGCTTTACCTCTTCTTAACGCAGTTGTAACACGACTGAAACACACGTGGGGTATACTATAAGTAATTAATTAACCCCCTTTTTTAAAATATATTTTGAGGCACAGACTACATCGAGTCTGTGCTATTTTTTTTGGCTAAAATCAATCATTTAATTGATGTAATTCACGAGCAATTGATTCAATCATAAACACAACTGGAACTTGGCTCGTGATATTCGTATATTGATAAAATTCCTCAGTTAAATAATAAGCAATATTGATATCTGACATCTTGCCAATCGTTGTATGCTTATTATTAGTAATACTAATCACTTTACTGCCTTTTTGCTTCATTTGATTTAATTGATTGATCGTAAAATGACTCTCACCTGAAACAGACAGAGCGATCGTCACACTATTGTTTTCTAGTTTTGAATGAATCGGATACGATGAATCTTTAATATACAGTGAAAATTTTCCTAAACCAGAGAAATAACGTGCGCCATACTCCGCTAAAATACCAGAGCTGCCGTTACCGATAAAAATAATGTTATCCGCATGCTTCACAAGCTCAGCAGCAGTCAGAATCAACTGTTCCTGTTCAGCTGTTAAATTACGTTCGAAAAATTCTAGTACGGGATGATGACTACTCTTAACTGATTTATGCTGATTTTCTTGTTCAAGTTTCAGCTTTGTTTTAAACTCGGAAAAGCCTTCACAGCCGAGTTTTTTACAAAAACGCAAAATTGTTGTCGTTGAGACGTGTGTTTCAGCTGCTAATTCCCGGATTCTCATATAAGCAACTTTTTCACAATGATGAATCACATAATTATAAATCGACGTCTCGAGCTCATTTATATTGACAAACTCACTTCAGAAGATGAGTCTAGTGGAACGATGCAAAACATTGTCGATCTAAAGTGGCAACCCGAATTTATTAAGGCATTGCGCGCGATTCCTTGTCCATACCACCGCTACTACTATAAGACAGAGGAAATGTTTGCCGAAGAAATGAAAGCAGCAGAAACGGAAGGTACAAGAGCAGAAGTTGTCCAAAAACTTGAAAAAGATTTATTCGAGCTCTATAAAGACGAATCATTAGCAATCAAACCACCACAACTTGAAAAACGTGGCGGTGCATATTATAGTGATGCAGCTTGTAATTTAATTGACTCAATTTATAACGACCGTAAAGATATTCAACCTGTCAATACGATGAATAATGGTGCGATCGCCAGCATCCCAAATCAATCTGCAGTTGAAATTAACTGTCTGATCACAAAAGACGGCCCAAAGCCAATTGCAATCGGTGATTTACCAGTCGCAACACGCGGGCTCGTCCAACAAATTAAATCATTTGAAAGAGTCGCAGCTGAAGCCGCTGTAACCGGTGATTATGAGACAGCATTGCTCGCAATGACAATTAACCCACTCGTACCATCTGATACTGTAGCCAAGCAAATTCTTGATGAGATGTTAGAAGCACATAAAGCGCATTTACCGCAGTTTGGGTAAGACCGTTTAATTCACAAAAAAGTCAAGATTTATTCCTAAAATATGTTGACAATGTAAAAGATGGGGTTTATAATGGTATTAACGACCTAGGGGAAGGTCGTAGAATCATATTACATCAAAGTTCATAGGTAAGTTATTATGGTAAGGCATTAAGCCGTGGCGTTGGGGATCGCCTATACCCGTCCATGTGACGGGGCTCCCCATCCTTATGACAAGCAATGACTAAAAGTATTTAGTCATTTTTTTTATATATAAAGCTAGTAAATAATTCAAAATATATAGAAAAAGGATGATTTGTATGAGGTATGATATTGGTTTAGACATTGGTATTTCATCAGTAGGATGGTCAGTTATTAACCGGGATAAAGATCGTATCGAAGCAATGAATGTGCGGATGTTTGATGCAGCTGAAAACCCAAAAAACGGATCCTCACTAGCTACACCAAGAAGAGAAGCTCGCTCAGCTAGAAGAAGACTGAGACGAAGACGTTATCGTGTAGGTCGTGTTCGACAATTTATTATTAATCAAGGACTACAATCTGCCGTTGAAGCGAATGATTTATTCGACTGGCAAGACGGAGACTTTGATATTTGGCTCGTTCGAGTAAATGGACTAGAAAGAAAATTAACTGATCGCGAATTTGCGCGAATTTTAATTCATTATGCCAAAAATCGTGGCTTTAAATCAAACCGAAAAAGTGAAACAAAAGCAGGTGAGGGCGGTGTTTTACTAAAGGCTGTCCAAGAGAATAAAGCATTGATGCAAGAAAAAGCATATCGTACAGTTGCGGATATGCTACTTCGTGATGAGAAATTTGAAGGAAAGAAACGTAATAAAGGTGGTGACTATTCACACGTGCTCGCAAGAAGTGAAATAGAGGAAGAGATTCGAATTGTTTTCACAAAGCAACGTGAATATGGACATCCATTCGCAACTGAAGAAAACGAAGAGACTTACATAAAGATATGGAGTTCGCAGCGTCCATTTTCTACTCAAGAGGATATTGTGAAGCGGATTGGAAATTGTACGTTTGAACCTAAAGAGAAACGTGCACCTAAATTTACTTACACATTTGAAAAATTCCGTGCATTAGACAAAATTAATCGGTTGCGAATTATTTCGACTACATCACCACAACGCCCATTAACAAAAGAAGAAAGATTATTGTTAGTTGAGCAATGTATGGAGAAAAAGGAAGTAAAATATAAGGACTTAAGAAAAATTTTAAAATTGGAAGATCATGAAAAATTTAATGAATTATTCTATGATCCGAGTGAAACACATGCAAAAAATGAAAATAGAAGATTTGTCTCACTTGATGGTTATTATCAATTAAAACAGATCGTTCATAGTGTAAAAGATAAAACGATCGCTGAAGCATTTCGACCAATTGATTATGATACATTGGCTTATGCAGTAACGGTTTATAAAGACGACAATGACACGCGTGATTATCTCAGAAATAACTATGTCAATACTAACGGAAAGCCAGTCTATAATCTAGCCAATCGAGTATATGATGAACAGCTAATTGAACAAGTTTTAAATCTATCGTTCTCTCAATTTGGTCATCTATCATTAAAAGCGCTAAATAAAATTATTCCTTTCTTAGAAGAAGGTTATCAGTATCATGAAGCCTGTGAAAAGGCTGGATATAATTTCAACCAAAGAGTAGGATTAGAAAAGAAGAGGTTACTACCTGTTATACCAGCTGATGAGATTGCAAACCCGGTTGTGATAAGGTCTTTATCTCAAACTAGAAAAATAATAAATGCAATCATTAAAAGATATGGCTCACCATCAAATATATATATTGAAATGGCACGAGACATGGGCAGACATTATAAAGAACGAAAAGATCTAGAAAAGCAATATAATAAAAACCGAACAGTGAATGATAAAGCAAAAGCTAGGATCAGAGAATTACGACCAGAAATTAGTAATCCTAGAGGTCATGATATCTTAAAATTTAAATTGTGGGAAGAACAAAGCAACAGGTGTGCGTATTCACTAGATCCAATTACAATAGAGGATCTATTTGATCAAGGAGCTGTAGAGGTTGATCATATAATCCCATATAGTAAGAGTTTTGACGATAGTAATTCAAATAAAGTATTAGTATTTGCTAAGCAAAATCAGAATAAAGGAAATAGAATTCCATATGATTGGTTTGGCTCTGATACTGTTAGGTGGCAAGAATTCAATTCATATGTTAAAGCTTTAAAAATACCTAAGAAGAAGAAGGATCTCTTGCTTAAAGAAAATTTTGATAATGATCAACAAAATACATTTAAAGCAAGGCATCTAAACGATACACGTTACATTACTCGTTTCTTAAAAGGATTTATTGAAGATAATTTAGAATTCAGGAAAGAAGAAGGTAAAAAGCAACATGTCTTTACCGTAAATGGAGCTTACACCTCTTTAATGCGAAAGAGATGGGGCTTTAATAAAGACCGTGAAGAGAATGATCTTCATCATGCGGTAGATGCTGTAATAGTTGCGGTAAGTCATCCATTCCAAAACAGAGTTAGCAGATACTTTAAACGCAGTGAACAACATGCTTCTCAACTATTGAAACGAAAGGGAGAACGATTCCCTGAGCCATGGGAAGGTTTTACGAGAGAGTTAGAGGCTAGATTAGTTCAAGATCCAGATAAACTAAAATTAGCACTTGAAAGCTTGTCTTTATCTGGATACGATGAGGAATTTATCTCTCAAGTAAAACCAATCTTTGTTTCGAGAATGCCGAAACGCTCGGTTAAAGGACAAATTCATGAAGAAACATTAAGAAGACATCGTGGCTTTACTGAAAAAGGGCTTAATTTAATGGTGAAAAAGTATGCTTTAGAAGATATTCCATTCGATAAAAATGGTGATTTTCCAATGTACGGTAAAGAATCGGATCCGAAAACATATCAAGTCATTAAAGAGAGATACTTGGAATATGGAAAGGATAAAAAGAAAGCATTTAATGATCCACTATTTAAGCCATCAAAAAATCCAGAAAATGCTCCAATAATTAGGAGTATAAAAATTGAAACAACAGCAAATCAAGTTTTTTATTTAGATGATAAAACCGTTGCTGAAAATGCTAGTATTGCAAGAACAGAAGTTTTTCGCCATAAAGAGAATGGTAAGTTTTATTTAGCACCTGTTTATGTTAGTGATGTCGTGGCGAAGCGGGTTCCAGAGAAGTTTATCACGGCGTTAAAGCCTTATTCTGAATGGGATCTGATAACGGATGCCTATGAGTTTCTATTTAATTTATATCCTAATGACGTGATTAAAGTTAAAATGCCTAGAGAAAAAACTTCGAAGACAAATACAGGAGAGATAAAAAAATGGATAGAAGAAATATTTTATTATAAAGGTGTTGATACTGCAACAGCACAGTTGAATATAACTGAGCATAAAAATGAGTTTTCAGATAGAATAGGTTCAAAGAATTTGAAACTCATTGAAAAGTATCAAGTTGATCCGTTAGGAAATCTAACTAAAGTGAATCAGGAAAAGCGCCATGGCGTATAGACATATCGTTATCCGCAATCCCGCTAAGTTATCTACAGCTAACGAACAATTGGTGATTAAACAAGAAGAAGCGATTAAAATACCGTTAGAGGATATTGTCACAATAACGTTAGAAGACCCTGCAATAACTATTACAAATGCTTTACTGAGTAAATGCACAGAGTACCATGTTGAACTGATTATTTGTGATCGCAAAAGAATGCCTAGTGGGATTGTGCAACCATTCCACAGGCATTCAAGACAAAAGGCAGTTTTAGAAATGCAGTTATCCTTAAGTAAACCATTTAAAAAGCGAATCTGGCAAAAGGTTGTTGTGAGAAAGTTAGAAAATCAAGCGCGGTGTCTTGAATTAAATCATATGGGAGAAGAGGCTCAAAAGGTTTATGCAATTAGCCGAAGTGTAGAGTCAGGTGATCGAACTAATCGTGAAGCATACGGTGCAAAAATTTATTTTGAACTTTTATTTGGTAAAGGTTTTCAGCGTAGAGAAGAAAATGTCTACAACATTTGTTTGAACTATGGTTATAGTATTATCCGTTCGTTAGTGGCAAGGGCACTAGTTAGGTACGGATTTACGCCAAGCTACGGTGTTTTTCACGATAGTCAAACGAATGCATTTAATTTAGCGGATGACTTCATGGAAGTTCTCAGACCCTTTGTAGATGTGATTATTGTCTCAAATGTTACTGAAGATGATGAATGGACTCCAGAGATTCGTAAATTATTATTCCATGTATTAGATATAGAGGCGGTTTGGAACGGAGAGAAATTAAGTGTCACGCATGGCGTTGACAACATGATAAAAAGCTTTGTATCTGCAAGCCGGCAGCAAGATGCAAGCCTATTAATTCTCCCTGAACTGACTAATCTAAAAGCTCATAGATATGAGTAGATATATGAGAATTATCGTCTTCTTTGATTTGCCGGTTGCCCGTCGACAAGATAGGAAAGCTTACGCAAAATTTAGAAAGTTTTTATTAAATGACGGCTATGTTATGTTACAGTATTCTATTTATTCAAGAATATGCAATGGACAAGATGGTGTGGCAAAACATATGCGAAGATTAAATGAAAATCTTCCACGTGTAAATGGAGCGATTCGAGCGCTGAAAATTACCGAAAAACAATTTGAAAATATGGATATTTTATTAGGAACAGTCACTCCAGAAGAAGAATTAGGAGCAAATAAAATAGATTTCTTTTAAAAAACACTTGCAAATTATTTTGTGAGTGTTTTTTTAACGATAAATTTAATTAATTTGAACAAAAGTGTGATATATTTACTAGAATTCGAGTGGAATTTTAAAAAAGAAATCCCTTGAAACGGGGAAGAATCAAGGGATTGAGTGCCATGTATCATATCACATCAAAGTTCATAGGGGAATTATGGCAAGAAAAACACAGAGCAATCAACAGAATAAATCATATCACATCAAAGTTCATAGGGGAATTATGGCTGATGATGATGCGGATAATCTCACCTTCTAATCATATCACATCAAAGTTCATAGGGGAATTATGGCGCCTCGTTTAGTCCACTTACATCGGGCAAGATCATATCACATCAAAGTTCATAGGGGAATTATGGCACACTAACTGATGAAGATTGGAAAAATGTTATCATATCACATCAAAGTTCATAGGGGAATTATGGCGTAGCACGCCCTACCCACTGCTTTTTACCATCATATCACATCAAAGTTCATAGGGGAATTATGGCATCTCATTCATGTTTAATGGTGGTAGGTCAATCATATCACATCAAAGTTCATAGGGGAATTATGGCGGTGAATATAACAAC
>DUPD01000017.1 GCA_012838505.1 Bacilli bacterium
GAGGTTTAGTTAGTTCATCACAATTTGAACATACAACCATTCCTGGTACATGTAGTTTTTTATGCGTACGTCTTTGATTTGTTACTTTTTTAGATGTTCTTCTTTTTGGTACTGCCATTTCCTACACCTCCTTCACTTCCAAAACGAAAATCTCATTAGATAAAGAGTGGAAGTGACTTTTTACATTTATCTTCATTGATTTTCATTTTTCTTCTCATTCAGTAATGACTGTAATTTCGCCATCCGCGGATCAATCTTATTCTCATTTTCTTCTTCAGTAATAACTGACCAGCCATCACCAGAAGAAAGTGCATTTTCTTCTATTTGATCTTCAGTAGCGTAGACCCTAAATGGAATCTCTAAGATTACATTTTCCTTGATATATGGTCCTAAGTCAAGGATTTCTCCTTCAACACGGTGAATATCTGACTCATCATCTTCTTCAAAATAAGGATCATCCGAAAACAGCTCTAAAGTGTTCACTTCAAATGGATAAGGGACATCAACCAATGTCCTTGCACACGGCAAAATCATTTCACCAGTTATTTGTAACTGACAATGAATCAAGCCATCTTGTTTTTCAGCTTCACACTTTACAAATACAGAACCAATTTTTCGAATATCATTATTTAATTGTTCAAGTTCAGACACATCAACTGTTGCTTCAATTGGTAAACCATCCGATTGAATAATCTTTCGGAGTGGAATTTTCATTGTAATCACCTCGAAAGCACAAAGTATATTTTAAAAGGAATTCGTCTATTTGTCAATATAATTTCTTGACAGTTTAAAAATAACTGATTAAAGTTAAAATTAGTCGTTATGGTACAATAATACATAGGAGTGATTCGTATGAAAGCTGTCGGTTTAATTGTTGAATATAATCCCCTCCATAATGGCCACTTACATCATATCGAACAAGCACGATTAAAGTCAAACGCAGAGATTGTTGTTGCAATTATGAGCGGAAATTTTTTGCAACGAGGTGAGCCTGCGATTGTTGATAAATTTACTCGGGCAAAAATGGCACTTAAACAACAGATTGATCTGGTTTTTGAATTGCCAACGGTTTACGCGATTCAGCACAGTGATCTATTTGCCTATGGAGCAATCCGGATTTTAGATGCCTTGCATGTTGATCAAGTTATTTTTGGTAGTGAGCAAGGTGAAATCAATTCTTTTACTCACGTGATCCAACTTATTGATCAAAATCGACCGCTGTATGATGCTGAGTTACAAAAACAACTCAATCAGGGACACAGCTATCCCATGGCGAACAAATTTGCACTTAAAGCACTTAGTTCCGATTGTCTTCCCGATTTAACGATGCCTAATAACATTTTAGGTTTAAGCTATTTAAAAGCACAACAACAAATTAATTCTGAACTGAAGATTGATACGATCAAACGGATTCAAGCAGATTATCACCAGTCTGAATTATCTTACCCAATTACGAGTGCAACGAGTATCCGAAACCAAATAACTGATTCGTTAATCGGGCAAACAAGCGCTTCACTCGCGATGCCATTATCAAGTTTTCAATTATTAAAAGACTATTGGCAAACCGCAGAGTCGTTTCATAATTGGGAGCTTTATTTTCCGCTATTAAAGTATCGGATTTTAAGTGATTCTGTTGATCAATTGAGAGCAATTCATGGTATGACTGAAGGTTTAGAGTATCGTTTGAAAAAAATGATTCACTCAAGCCATACATTCGTTGAGTTTTTAAATAAAATTCAAACAAAACGCTATACTAAGACACGATTACAGCGGCTTTTTGTCCATCTTTTATTGCAATTAACTAAAGAAGACATGCAACATCAATTAGAGCGGGTTGATCAGATTGATGAAGTTCGATTGTTGGCAATGAGCAAAAATGGCCAAGCTTATTTAAATCACCTTAAACAATCGAGCGATTTAAAGATTGTCAGTCAATTAAGCAGAAATCTATCCGATCGAATGATGATTGATGAAAAAGCAGCAGTAATTTATTACTTACCTTTAAAAAGTGAAGCTCAGAGCATCCTACGTCAACAAGAATTTAAGCCACCATTCTAAAAAGCACATCCTCTAAAAATCGAGCAATGTGCTTTTTTGTTTACTTATCAATGATTTATAACTTAGTTTCTAAAATGACTGTAAATAATCAAGTGCTTCTTGGAAGTGGTCGATTGGGACGATTTCCATATCCGTTCCGATCGCTTCAGCAGTTGCTTTGGCTAATTCGTAGTTCGATCCTTCTCGCCCATTTTCATTCGGAACAAAGAAAATCTCACAACCCTCCCGATCAGCAGCAACAACTTTTTTATCTACACCGCCGATCCGATATACGTTCCCATTGTAATCAATCTCACCCGTACCAGCTATTTTTAATCCGTTCGTTAAATCTGCCTCAACTAATTGATCATAAATCTCTAAAGCCATCACAAGACCTGCACTTGGTCCACCAATATCACCACTTGCAAATTCAATTGATCGATCAAAATCAACCTCACGATTCGTTACGAGCTGAATCCCAATTCCATGTTTAGCAGGATCATCTGGAAACGGGACCAATTCAATCGTTGTTTCAAACCTCTCGTTATCTCGCTCAACGAGAAACGTCAATTCGTCGCCAACAGAATACTGATCAACTGTTTCAACCAAGTGGTCAGCATCGATAATCTTAACACCTTCAACCTCGATAATTTTATCAGCTGTTTGTAAAACCGCTTCAGCTGGCATCTCTTCTAAAACAGATACTACATAGACTCCTTCATAATGAATATCAATTGGTTCTCCCGCAGCTTCGTAGGCAACGACAATGGCTGCTTCTTGAGAATTCTCCATTAATTGCAATTGTGCTTCTAAATAACTTTGCCGATCATACCCTTCAGGAAAAAGATCCTCCATGTGATGAATATCTTGATAGTTTGAAAAATTAGCTACTAATAATGTGATCGGTGTCGCTTGCCCCCCTCTAACCGTCACAAGGTGAAGATCTCCCTCACTCTCTGTCGCTTCTGCAACTCTGACAACTGGATTTAACGGCTCTGCTGTACCAGGACTGTATATGTAATAAGGTAAGGGCATATATGAAAGCGCCATAACTAATCCTAAAATTAAGATAAATGTAATAAGTTTTCTATATTGTCGCAACACTTAGACTCCCTCCAATAATTGAGTTCAAACATCCAATTTAGAACTCTTTCTTCTAATTGAATTTGTAGCTTGTTAGCATATTCCAGCATAGGACATGCGTATAGTTAATCAAAGCAATCAAATTCAATATTAATGTTAGTTTACTCTTTTTTTCATCTCTTGTATAGACAGTTACAGTTAAATCGTTTGAGGAGTGATTCTTAGTGAAGGCAAAAATAAAATCAATTCTTTTAGCAAGTGGTGCACTGTTATTTTCAGTTTGTCTCCTCACAATGCCCACAGAAACAGTTGAAGCAAGCAGAAGAGGATTAGAGCTATGGGCTAGCACGGTCTTCCCTTCACTATTACCTTTCTTTGTCACGGGTGAATTATTGATCGGGTTTGGTATCGTTCACTTTATTGGTGTCTTATTCGAACCAATCATGCGCCCACTATTTAATATTCCCGGTGTCGGTGGTTTCGTATGGGCAATCGGCATGGCCAGCGGTTATCCAGCGGGGGCAAATTTTACAGCTAGAATGCGACAAGAAGGACAACTGAGTCAAGTTGAAGCTGAGCGACTTGTTGCATTCAGCAATGCATCTAATCCAATTTTTATAATCGCAGTTATTTCTGTTAGCTTTTTAAAGACACCTAGCCTCGGCTTTTTATTGGCAGGCGTTCATTATGGAAGTAACCTACTTGTAGGTCTGATCATGCGCTTTTATCAACATAATCAGACAAACGACAGAAATGAAGCACCTGTTCAAGGAATTTGGAAACGAGCATTCATTACATTGCACCGCACGAGAATTAACAACAATAAACCATTCGGAAAACTATTCGGCGATGCCGTCATCCAGGCTGTGGAAACAGCGTTAATGATTGGTGGATTTATTATTATATTTTCAGTCATTTCGACGATTTTAATTGAGACTGGAATTTTAATTTTGATTAGTAAACTATTCAGTACTTTTTTTCTATTATTTCAAATTCCACCGATTTTATCTTTACCTTTTTCAATTGGCATGTTTGAAATTACAATTGGCGCACAGCAAATTGCTTCGGTACTAAATCAATCGATGATGATTAAAGCAATGTTAATTAGTGCTTTACTTGCTTTCAATGGTTTAAGTGTCCACGCTCAAGTAGCTAGCATTCTTGCCAGTACGGATATTCGATATCAAGCTTACCTTTATGGTCGTTTGCTCCAATCAGTCTTAGCTACAGTACTTATTTTATGCTTTTATCCTCTGTTAAATTTGAAAAATCATTCACCGATCGGACAAGCAATTCCCGTTCAAGCAGTAAGCTCAAATTATCTATCACACTTGATCGACTTTTTAAGTCAGTACGGAATGATCATCACAATCAGTAGCTTATTTGTCTGCACGATCAGTTTACTTTACCGGATGATTAAACAATTAAAAAGAAAGTCAATGGATTAATCACCACTGACTTTCTTTAAGCGAATAGCTCAATTAATTATTCTGATTCTGATATTTTTCTTTTAAAGCTTTTTCAACAGCTTCTGGAACAAGATCAGTTACATTAGCATTGAACTTGGCTACTTCTTTAACAACACTTGAACTTAAAAACGAATATTTATTGTTAGCCATGATATAAAATGTTTCAATCTCCTCGTAAAGCTTACGGTTCATTGATGTAATCTGTAATTCATACTCAAAGTCACTGACCGCTCGTAGACCTCGAACTAAAACATTCGCCTTCTTTTTCTTCGCATAATCCATTAATAATCCACCATGGCTATCAACAGACACATTATCAAGATGTTTGGTCGCTTCACTGATTAAATCCATCCGCTCTTCAATTGAAAAAAGTGGTGATTTTGATTCATTGTGGAAAACAGCGACAATCACATGATCAAATACTTTCGCAGATCGTTCAATAATATCTAAATGTCCATATGTAATCGGGTCAAAACTCCCTGGACAGATTGCTAGTCTACTACTCATCATCCTCTTCCTTTCTTGTGTATAGTGAAATCGCAATCGAACTACCGTAATTTTCTGTACGAATCTTATTAAACTCCCTAACTTTTTTGGGTAAAACTTGACTCTTATCGTGTTCACATATAATGAGTGCATTTGATGTTGCAACTCTTTGTTTCGCTATCTCATCAATTAAATCTTGATAGTAATTTTTCTCATAAGGTGGATCAAGAAAAATAAGATCAAATTTTGTCTCTCTCTTTCCAAGTGCCTTAAGTGCTCTAAATGCATCATTTTGATATACTTCTGCTTGTCCGTCAATATTTAATAATTTCAGATTTTTTTTAATCACCTGAACTGCTCGCCTTTGTTGATCGACAAAAACAGCATGCGTAATGCCACGACTGATCGCTTCTATTCCTAAGCCACCACTTCCTGCAAACAAGTCTAATGCAACCCCTTCTTTAAAATAGGGACCAATCATATTAAAGAGAGATTCCTTAACTTTATCTGATGTCGGTCGGGTTAACTGATTATTGATCGTTTCAATTGAACGGCCTTTTAATTTTCCAGATACGACTCGCATCTCTTCACCTCACTACATCCACTCATTTCATTGTGTTGAATTCGTCCTAATTCTATCATGAAATTTTTTAAAAAACCATGATAGTTAATTGAAGGTGTGTTGTAAACTGAAGTGCAAGAGTAAAAATAACAAAAAGGCATGAAGATTCGCTATACTTAAATCACGACAAAATAAGAAAGGAAATCTTCATGCCTCAGACAAATTCTATCACAAAATCTAATAAGAAGTACACTCATTTAACTAAAACAGAAAGAGAATTAATTGAAAAATGGTACAAAGCCGAAAATAAAACACAAGCTGAAATCGCAAGGCTTCTGGATAGGGATCCCTCAACGATTAGCCGTGAGATTAAAAGAGGTCAGGCAAAACAAATAAAGCAGGTCAATGGATATTATCAAGAAGTGGAAGAATATTATGCAGAAACTGGACAAGCTATTTATGATAAAAACAGGAAAAGAAGTCAATCTAAAGGGTTAAAAGCTTTCTCGCAGAACTTCTGGAATGCTCTAAAAGAAGCGCATGAGAATCATTTATTTTCAGGGAAAAACCGTAAATATAACATCAAATCATTTACAGTCGTGTATCAACGTAAGAACCCCTTAGAGAAAGTGCCCACGTTTAAGACAGTATATAATTACATTGGTCGTGGTGATTTCTTTATTAAGCCAATTGACTTACCTGTCATGGTTCGGTTGAAACCA
>DUPD01000108.1 GCA_012838505.1 Bacilli bacterium
AAATCGTCCTCTATCTCGGTGTGATCTCTAACGAATAGGAGCTAATCGTCGGAAATCGTCCTCTATCTCGGTGTGATCTCTAACAAGTAGGAGCTAATCATCAGAGATCCCCATCATAATTAGGTTGAAATCTAATGAATAGGAACGAATCGTACCCTTCCACGTTTGAAAATCGATTTAATGGCCTTTAGGTCATCCCTTTAAGGTACTAACAAATGTTTTCAATGGGACGAGTAATCCCAGCTCCACTTATGTCAATTAAAACAGGTGAATCCGCAAATGATTCACCTGTTTTTGGTTAGAGTTTAAATTGATTAATTTGACTTTCAAGCTGTTCTGCTAGGTTTGAGAGTAGTTCAGCGCTTCGTGAAACTTCTTCCATTGAGCTGTTTGTTTCTTCGGCCGATGCGGCTGTTTCTTCGACAGCGGCTGCAGATTCTTCTGAGACGGCAGCGATATCTTCAATCGAATGACTAATTTTTTCTGTGTCATTCGTAATCGTTGCTAAATTGCTGACGGTTGCTTGAACGTTATTGACCATTTCTTTAATTGCTTGATTAATTTGATCAAATGCTTGACCAGTCTGCTCAATTTGTTTCGTCCCTTGATTCACTTCTTGATAGCCATTTTCGAGTGTTGCGGAAACCTCGCTTGAATCTAGTTGGATTTCATTAATGATCGTTGATACACCTGAAATGGATTCGCTCACTTGTTCAGCGAGCTTTCTAACTTCATCTGCTACAACAGCAAAGCCTCGGCCTTCTTCTCCAGCTCTGGCGGCTTCGATTGCTGCATTAAGTGCAAGTAAATTCGTTTGTTCGGCGATCTCTTGAATAACAGTTACGATCGAATTAATTGCTTGTGATTTTTGATCTAATGCTTGAATTTTTGTAAACGAATCGGATACAATTTGATAAATTTGTTTCATTTGTGCTTGAGATTGATTGATCTGCTCTGAGCCGTGATTTGATAAGGTAACGATTTCGTTAGAACTTTCTGCAATCGTAATCGAGTTCTGACTTGCTTCATTAACATTGACATTATAATTTTCCATCATTAATGCTAAATCTGTTGTGCTACTTGCTTGCGATTCACTTCCTGATGAAAGTTGTTCCATTGTAGCAGCAACCTGTTCATTACCTTCTTTAACATAGTTTGAAGTTTCGGATAATGTTAGACTTTGCTCTGCAACCTCATGTATCACTGTTTTTACTTGGGTAATCATTGTGATTAGACTTTGTTTCATTCGATTGACCGATTGTGCCAATTGGTTAAACTCATCATTTCCTCTAACTTGAATACTATCCCCAGTTAAATCACCGTCGGCAATTCGATCCATTTCATCTCGAACGGTATTTAAGTTAAATAGTATCCGTCGAACAAAAAATAAAATGATAATTAATCCGATCACTGTAGCAATTAATGTCACAACAATTGTGTTAATTAAAATATCGTAGCGGATCATCGTTGCTAAGTGAGCCATATCAAAGTCTAAACCAACTACACCAATAGTCGCTCCAGTCGAGTTCTCGATGCTAGTTGCTACACTGATAACCGAACGGCCTGTAGCATTATCAATATATGGAGTTGTCCAAATCACTTGATCATTAGCTTCAATTGCCTGTGTGTACCAATCGGTTGTTCGTGGATCATAATTACTTAGATCAATCCCTTCTGGTTGGTTTAAGTAAAGTGCACCATCTTCTGTTCCAAGGAAAAAATTAACGATTAAAGGATCATCTTGTACATGCTCACTAAAAAAATCTTTGTAATAACCACTTAATTTAGGGTCATTTGTTTGTGGTAAATTAGATGTATCAAGGGCTTCTGCGTCATCAACTTGAATGGTTTCAAATTGCAATTGTTCTTGCTCGCTGACTGCAAATAATTTTTGCTCATAATCAATAAAAATATCTCGGTATTTTGTCCCAACAGCTTCGATTTCAGCTTTATCAATCGTTGCTTTTTCAATAATTTCTGTATTTTTAAAAGAAATATAACCTGTTACAATAGCAGGTGCAAGGAGCAATACAATCATAAAGAGTGGTAGTAAAAATTTGATTTGTTTAAATTTTCTCATTTCTTATCCCCCGTTTAGTGTAAAATGAATCTATCTATTTCTATTATCGCATCTAAAGGAAAAGAAATGTAGTATTTTGTTGAATAAACAGTATTTACGTGATAATGTCTATTTATTGGAGGTATTTTTATGAAATTAACAGGATGGCTTATTTATAATGGTGGAATGGCGACGGAAAAATTTATCGATATCCATAATTGGTACGTTAAAACAGCAAAAACGCTTCAAATTGAGCTGAAGCCGATCGCCAATAATCAGTTATTTAGTCAAATTGAAAATGGTCAATTCAAACTTGAACCACAATTAGCTAAACCAGATTTTATATTATATTTAGATAAGGACATTCATCTGGCGAATCAATTAGAGCGATTAGGTATGCCTATTTTTAATTCTGCTCAAACAATTGCTGTTTGTGATAATAAAATCACGATGCATCAGCAATTAGCTGGAGCAGGACTACCACAACCGTTAACGATTTTTGCGCCGATGTTATTTGCACAGATCAAAAAGCCGAAGTCGACTTTTTTGGATCATGTTGAGCAAAGTTTATCCTATCCGTTAATTGTTAAGGAAGCGTATGGTTCATTTGGGGAGCAAGTCTACTTGATTCATAATCGCACAGAATTAGATGCAATCGCAACAAAACTGATTCATCGCCCGCATTTGTTTCAAGAGTATATTCAGTCAAGTCACGGTAGGGATATGAGGTTACATGTTGTTGGGGGACAAGTCGTTGCAAGTATGGAGCGAGTGTCGAGCAATGATTTTAGAGCGAATGTCACTAATGGTGCGAAAATGTTTGCTACTGAACCGAATGATCGATTTATTGAGCTTGCTATTGCTGCTTCACAAGCGGTCGGTGCTGATTTTTCTGGTGTTGATCTCTTGTTTGATCAAAATAATGAACCGATTATTTGTGAGGTAAACTCAAATGCACATATTAAAACAATTTATCAAGCAACATCCATCGATGTGAGTCAATTTATTTTCAAGCATATTTTAGCTAAACTAAAAGGCCACTCAATATAAGAGTGGCCCAATCTTAATCTATACTATTAATTAAAAACCGCCGTCATCTAGATCGCCATCGACACCGTCATCGATAGCTGGGTCTTCAAAAGCAGGATCTTCAACAGCTGGGTCATTTACAGCTGGATCGTTTACGTCTGGGTTTTCCATATCTGCATCACACGCTGCTAGAAATCCAATCGATACTAAAGCGACACCTAAAATTCGAACTACTTTCTTCATCATAAAATCCTCCTTGTTTTTGTCTTGCAGTCTATGTATACCCGAGCAATATGACAATAATCAATATTTCAGCTGACTTAATCAAGCTGTAAATTGACTGTAAGAATCGCAATCTCTTCTTAACACTTGTAAAACTATGTTATATACAAAAGTCAACTCGACTGATTTAAGATATGTATTAACAATTATTACCGTAAAAAATACTGATATATTCATAGTTATTCTCGTTATTGTGTGGTAATATATGACTAGATAAGAGCAATAATTTTTGAGTTTGCAACTAGATACCGGATATTGTTGTCATTTTTTTCGTTATTTTGTCGATTTTTATCTGATTTCTGACAGAACACCCCGACTTCAATCGACTCATACGAGCGATAAGTGAGAGTCGTTCAATAAGCGATGGTGACACTATAAAAGGAAACATTATTCAATTGACTGCTCAAGATTCGATCTGGATTGATTCGAGTCCAGATCCGATCAGAAATTGGTACAATGGGCATTTTATCAATAAGGTATCATTTATCGATAAAGAGATTCATTTAATTATGCCATTAGTCGATCAATTTATTCCTTTTATTACTTTTACCGTCTAGCTGGCGATGAATTTATCGCGGTTATTAAAGGGGCTAGCGATACTGAAGTTGAACAATTTGGTCAATCACTTCTGTCAGTTTTCCAATTCATACTCATCCGTATGTAACGCTGTATCGAGCTGACATCTTAGCGGAATATGGTTTCCCCTTTAAATCAATTTTACTTATCCTTGTTAGAAGAACCGTCAATAGGAAAACCGTCAATGCTAGACAAAACGGCTGAAGTATTATGGGGAAATAATGTCTATCGGGTCAATCAAGGCTATCAACTGAACGAGACTTTTTTCCAACAAACACACAATCAAGTGATTGAACAGGTACGTAATAATCGAAGAGTATTACGTGAGAATTAGTGACTATTTTAACGAAAAATCTGTAAAAAACTTGTTCAATCTGTAGTTTTTGCTATACTAGTGAGAGTAGGTTTTATCGCAGTAGTTGCCCGATTGGTTCAAGGGCCTTTAGGTCATACCCTTGTGGTACTAATCAATCAGTGAAACCCGCACTGATTGAACTTTCACTTTATCATAAATAGATAGGATGATGGTTATGGAACAAAAACGAAGAGTAAAGCAGAAAAAGAAACGTAATTGGTGGATATTAACACCTTTAATTGTCATTGGTGTCATCATTCTTTCAATTGGAATTTATGCCGCATATGTACTTAACAGCGTCAAACAGAATATTGACGGCAATATGTATGAGGCGGTTACATCGATTGATCCAAATGTCACAGAGAAAAAAATTAAAGAACGTGAAAATTTAAATATTTTATTACTTGGAATTGATTCGACATCGTCCGACAGTGGTAGATCTGACGCAGTCATTGTCTTGACATTAAAACCTGGTGAAGAAGAGATGCAAATGATTAGTATTCCTAGAGACACACGTGCACCGATCGTTGGACGAGGTACAGTTGAAAAAATCAACCACGCCTATGCTTATGGTGGGCCAGATATGGCCATTCAAACAGTCGAGAGCTTTTTAGGTGTTGATTTTGATTACTTTGTCCGAATTAACATGAGTGGTTTGGCAGAGCTCGTTGATGAACTTGGTACGGTTACTGTTAATAATGAATTGGACTTCAGCCAAGGTGGCTATCATTTTCCAGTTGGTCCTGTTGAGTTAAATGGGGATATGACGCTAAGTTATGTGCGGATGCGTAAGCAGGATCCGAAGGGTGATTTTGGCCGAACAGATCGACAACGAAAAGTGATTGAAGCGATCATTAATGAAGGAGCAACAATTGCTAATGCAACAAGAATTGTAGAATTAACAGATATTCTCGGGAAAAATATGGGGACGAATATGGAATTTAATGATATGGTTTCATTGCTGTCGCATTACCGCAACACGAGAAGGAATGTTGTTAATTATCAAATTCAAGGTTCAGGAACGACAATTGATGGGATCTATTATTACATCGTTAGTGATGAAGAGATTGTAAAAGTAAGAGGAATGATTGATTCATAAATCGATTAAACGAGTGATCTAGTGATCACTCGTTTTTTTAATGATAATTGATTAGACTTGGATTGGCAAAACATAAAGTAAAACAGCGAAATAATGGAGGACCGTCCCTGTTAGCACAAAGATGTGCCAAACCATATGGTGATATTTAAACAAGCGCCAAACATAAAAGATTGCTCCAAGCGTATAAAATAAGCCACCACTGATTAAAAGGATCATCCCACCTTGAGCTAATTGTTCAGTTAAAGTGGGCCAAGCGAAAACGATTAACCAACCCATGACGATATACAAAATTGTTGAGACAAGGACAAAGCGTTTGACAAAAAAGACTTTGAAAATTGTCCCCCCGATTGCTATCCCCCAAACGATTCCGAATAAAGTCCATCCTAAAGTGCCTCGAATCGCGACGAGTAAAAAGGGTGTGTACGTTCCTGCAATGAAAAAATAGATCGAAGAATGGTCCAATATTTCAAAGATATTCTTTGCCCGACCTTTAGGTAAACTATGAAGCAATGTCGATGACGTATATAAGAAAACCATTGTCACACCAAAGATGGTAAAGCTGACAACATGCCAAGCTGATCCTGATAAAGCAGAAAAAACAATTAATAAGACAAGCCCTGCGATACTTAAGACCATTCCGATTCCGTGAGTGACCGCATTAGCGATCTCTTCACCTAAACTAAATTGACTGACTTTATTCATAATAATAACCTCGCTTTCCAATTTAATTATGAAGAGAACGCTCTAAAATTGCAAGGTTTTACCGATTAAATACAAACATTTTTGCCGATTGATTTCATTCATTTCTTTAGCTTTATTAAGTCTGCCTATGTTAAGATAAAAGAGAAGGAAATAAGTTTAAAGTGGGGTTGTCTTTTATGAAAGAAGAGATTCAAATTAATCCTGGCAATTTTAAAGATAAAAAAAGGGAAATGCTCCGATTTTTGATGGGGTATAAATTTGCTCTTGAACAATTAAAAACAAAAATAGAATTATTAAAAAATGAATTTAAACATATCCATGATTATAATCCGATTGAACATGTCACTTCGCGAGTAAAAACACCAGAGAGTATTATGCGCAAGGTACAGAAAAAAGGCTGTCCACTAACGATCGAGTCGATTCGGGAAAATATCCGTGATATCGCTGGGTTAAGGATTACTTGTTCATTTGAGTCAGACATTCATGTGTTACACAAGATGTTAGAAGAGCACGGTGATGTTGATATTATTGAAGAAAAAGATTATATTAATCAGCCGAAAGGGAATGGTTACCGAAGCTTGCATTTAATTGTTAAGGTTCCTGTTTTTATGTCTGATCGTGAAGAACGTGTTTTTGTTGAAATTCAAATTCGCACAATTGCGATGGATTTCTGGGCGTCGTTAGAACATAAAATTTACTATAAATATAATAAAGAGATTCCTGATCATATTAAACAAGAACTAGCTACAGCTGCAGAGGTAGCGCACCAGCTCGATAAAAAGATGGAAGCTCTCCATACAGAAGTGAATTTGATTAAGTCAAATCATCTCGCTGAAGAGGAGGCGGAAACGATCGAGATTAATGACGAACAGTTTCGCCTACCGACAAACTTTATTAACCGTCTATCACAAGCAAATTGGTTGTAATCAAAATAATATATTTATTAAAAAAGATGCTGAAATTAGCGTCTTTTTTAGTTTTTCGTAAAGTAATTGTCAAAAAACTTTGAAAAAAGGATATTAATCTTTTAAATTTTCTAGTATAATAAAACTATTGTGCTTATATTTAGCTAAATTTTTATTAGACTACATTTGTTTAGATAGATAGATAGAGATAGATCAAAAGATTAAGGGGATATCTAACTTATGTATAAAATTGAAAGTTTTGAAAAACAAATGTTTCAGGTGTATCAACTCAGAAATGAGCAAGGTACATCGTGGATTACAGTTTGTCCTGAACGTGGCGGTATTATAATTGGTTACGGTACAAATGGGAAAGAAAAGCTTTATTTAAATGAAGAGACTTTCTATGACCGTAAGCAAAATATTCGTGGTGGAATTCCAATTTTATTTCCGATTTCGGGTCAGCTACCTGATGGTGCGTACCGATGGAATGATAAGGAATACAAGATGCCAAACCATGGACTAGCCCGAATTCATCCTTGGGAAGTAATTGAGATTTCTGCTGATGAAGATAAAGCGTTTATTTCTATTTTATTCGAGAGCAGTATTGGTACTAAAGAAGTGTATCCATTCGATTTTGAAGTTATCTTCACATATACACTTAAAGATGATCAACTGATCATTTACCAAACTTATCGAAATGTTGGTCAACATCCAATGCCAATTTATCCAGGACTCCATCCGTATTTTAAAGCAGAATCAAAAATCATTTCCATCGATACAGGTGCACAAGTCTATTTCGATGAAAATGATGGCCAAGAAAAAGAGTTCACTGGTAAAATTGATTTAACGAAATTAAGGGAATCTGTTATTATTGAAAATAAACGAACAGATATCGATGCAAAAATTGATGATGTTGACGTTCAAATGAGCCTGGCAAAAGATTTTCGCTATACTGTTTTGTGGTCTGAAGAAGGAAAAGACTTTGTCTGTATTGAACCATGGACTGCAAAATCAGGAGAGATGGCAAGACAAGACGAGTTAATTATTGTCGAGCCAGGTGAAGCCTTTGAAACATGGAATAGTTTTCAAGTAGTCTAAGCTAAATAACGATTAAAATTTAAGTCCAATGCATGTAAAATGCGATGGACTTTTTTGTTTGGATTCGGATCAGATTTTCGTTAGAAATCACTAGTTTGCGCTCGATCGAGCGCAAATGCAAAATATCGAGCACAAGTCAAATAGACCAACTAAAAAACACCTTACCGAGATTACTCAAGTAAGGTGTTACAAATATTAATAATTAAATAGCGAGCTGACTGGTTTCTCTAAGTGAACACGTTTAATTGCATCAGCAAATAGTGCTGCTGTACTTAAAACAGTCATCTTATTAGAAAGACGATCTTGTGAAATTGCAATTGTATCGGTCAGCACCATCTCTTTAATCGGCGACTCATCAATATATTGTCTTGCTATCCCTGAAAGAACAGGGTGAGTACAGGCAGCATAAATTTCTTTCGCTCCATTACTATGCAAAGCTTTTGCGCCTGTTGACACGCGACGACCAGTATCGATAATATCATCAAGTAAAATTACTGTTTTATCTTTAATATCACCGACAACAGATACGAGTGGATGGTCAACTTCTCTCGGCCCACGTCGATCTAAGATCGCAATCGGTGCATGTAAAATATCAGCAAACTGTCGTGCACGTTTTACACTACCGTGGTCAGGAGCAACGACAACCACATCTTCTAAATGTTTTTCTACAAAATAAGGTGCGATAATTGGTAGACCGCTTAAATGATCAACAGGAATATGGAAGAATCCTTGGACCTGTGCAGCATGTAAATCCATGCAAATAACCCGGTCAGCCCCAGCTTTTTCAATAATATCTGCAATTAACTTTGCCGTTATTGGCTCACGCGACTTCGTTTTCCGATCTTGTCGAGCATAACCATAATAAGGAATGACAATATTAATTGTTTTTGCTGATGCCCGCCTAAATGCATCAAGTAAAATGAGTAATTCCATAATATGCTGATCGGATGGATCATTTGTTGATTGAACGATATAAATATCGAATCCCCGAACACTTTCTTCAACGTTAATTTGAATTTCACCATCACTAAACGTTTTAATTGATAATTTTCCTACTTCAACACCTAAATGTTTAGCAATATCCTTAGCCAAGCCTTTATTAGAACTTAAACTAAATACTTTCATCTCTTTACTAAAATCATGAGTAGCCACGAAAAAATCGCTCCTTTGATTGGTTAACTATTGTCCAATACCTATTGTAAAACAATTAATTGCATAATACTAGCTATCCAACAAAAATTATTAATTATTCGACAAAATCACTTTTACAACTTCAAAAGCAATTTAAAGTTAGAACCTTAAATGCATTTATTGTCTACACAGAAATCGTGTTTATTCGGTATATTGTCATATCAGAGATAAAATGATGGAGTAACGAATTTGGTTGAGTTTTGCGCTTCGACAATTAATCGGGCCACTTGAAGCGGGGATAGAATAGACACGACTCGTTTATTATTTTGTGCTATAAAGTGTGATTATTAAAGAATATGAAGTTTTTAATTCATATATTGATATTTCAATCTGTGTGTAAGCGTTTTATAATTAAATTGATAGTAAATTAATTTAATTTATTGAAAGGGGGTTTTTAAAAAAATATTATAGTTTTCTTACAAAAATTAAAGGAGAATGGTTATGATGAATCGGAAAAGAGTTTTTTCAGTATTATTAATTATTAGTTTACTTTTCTTTCAACATTCTTATCAAAATGTAGAAGCTAATTCGAATAATTTTGATGAAGATGTCACTGACTTTCAATTAGTTCATCATAGTTCAAATGGTGTAAAACCAGTTGAAGCTGATATTTTTGTTGAACGGGTTGAAGGCTTATCTGATGACTTTATTAAAGGTGTCGATCTTTCTAGTGTCATTTCATTAGAAAATAGTGGTGTAACTTTTTATAATGAGGCTGGTGAAGAACAAGACATTTTCTTAACGCTTGCTGAATCTGGTGTTAATTATATCCGTGTCCGGATATGGAATGACCCTTTTGATGAAGAAGGTAACGGTTATGGTGGTGGAAACAATGATGTAGAAACCGCGATTAAAATTGGAAAACGCGCATCAAAATTTGGGATGAAGCTATTCGTTAATTTTCATTATTCAGATTTTTGGGCTGATCCAGGTAAGCAACAGGCACCAAAAGCTTGGGAAGACATGACAGTTGATCAAAAAGAAACTGCACTCTATGATTTCACTTTAGAAACATTAAATGAAATGCGTGATGCTGGAATAGATATTGGTATGGTGCAGGTTGGTAATGAAACGAATAATGGAATGGCTGGCGAAACGGATTGGGATAATATGGTTACACTATTCAATGCTGGAAGTCGTGCTGTCCGAGCATTTGATCAAGATGTGTTAGTTGCTTTGCACTTTACTAATCCAGAAACAGCTAATCGTTATCGTAATCTAGCTGCTTCATTGGCAGGAAGTAATGTTGATTATGATGTCTTTGCAAGCTCATATTACTCTTTAATGCATGGAACATTAGACAATTTAACAACCGAATTAAAGTATATTGCCGACGAATACAATAAACAAGTTATGGTTGCTGAAACTTCATACGCTTATACATTAGAAGATGGAAATGGTCATGGACGAGGAGACGAGGATATGGGGGGCGATTATCCTGTCACTGTTCAAGGACAAGCACATGCTTTACGCGATGTTTTTCAAGCAGTTGTAGATGTGGGTGCTGCAGGAATTGGCGTATTTTATTGGGAACCAGCATGGCTACCAGTTGGTCCACCTGACGAATTGGAACAAAATCAATTAATCTGGGAAGAACATGGATCTGGCTGGGCTTCTAGTTATGCAGTATCATATGATCCAGTCGATGCTGGTCAATGGTATGGGGGAAGTAATATGGATAATAAAGCTCTATTTGATTTCAATGGGCACCCGCTACCTTCTTTAAATGTTTATAAATACGTAAATACTGGGGCAGTTGCGCCATTAACGATTGATTACATTAATGATCTATCGATCGAATTAACTCTTGATCAAACACTTGAACTTCCTGATCAGGTTGAGGTAATTTACAATAATGGTGACAAAGTTGCCTTGCCTGTAGTTTGGGATCAAGCGGATATTAAAAATGCGACAACTAATGGTTTGGGTTCATACACGATTAATGGGACAGTGGAAGACAATTATTCAGTAAAAGCATATGTCACAATCTCACAAAAAAACCTTGTTGCTAACCCAAGTTTTGAAGATAGTGATACGAGTATGTGGGAAATTAGCTTTCCGCCGTCGGTAGATCCACATGCAGAAATTAAAGAAACAAACGATGCGATCAGTGGTAATTATGGATTGCATTTCTGGTCAGATCAAGCGGTTAATTTTTCAGTCAGTCAAATAATTACTGGACTTGAACCTGGTTACTATAACCTTTCCATGCAACTTCACGGTGGGGGTGTCACGGAAAGTGACATGATTTTATTTTCCGAGGTTGGTGATGAATTGTATCTGACACCAACCAATGTAAATGGTTTTGCGAATTACATCACGCCGGAGATAGAAAATATTCCAGTTACGGATGGAACAATTAAAATTGGAGCGACTATTATTGCTAATGCTAATGCATGGGGGCTATTAGATAATTTTTATCTCTATCGGGTTGGAGATCTAGAGGAAGACCCGAAAGATGACGAAAAAGATGATGCCATTGAGTTACCTGACGATGATGAGCAGGAAAATCCAGTCGAAGCTTCAACTGATGAGGACATGGTGGAAGATTTAACTAATGAAGAGGATCCGATCGATCTCGAAGACGGAAACTTATCAGATGATCAAACTGATGATGGAAGTATGATTGATTTTGAAGATGACTTTTTAACACAAGATGATCAAATGCTACCAAAGACAGCCACAAGTATGTTCAATTGGTTAATCATTGGTATGGTTAGTCTACTAATTGGTCTAATTATAACAGTTATTTCTAAAAGGAAAACTTTTAATTAATTGAACTAGTGCAATATATAAATAGTGAACCGTACCCCTAAACCTAGATTATAGCTCTAAGTTTGGGGGTACTTTTATAGCTGAATAAAAATAATCAATAAAGAGCCAATGAATTGGTGCATGTCAAGTCGTGGAACTTAGTTAGTCTTGAAATAATGATTTTTTAAAATAAGTTGACACATTTGATAAGTTTGGGATGATTCAACAATTATTCTTCAGTCTGATCGTTCATTTTTGAGTAATAATTCAGGATTAGCATAACATTGGTGGTATAATAGATGGAAAGGGAGTGAGGAAACCAATGGATCAAAACAAACGATTTATTTTTTCTGTATCAGATAAAATGTTACCATTGTATATTGAAAGTATTGGTTTTAACGCTAACGAACTTAACTTCAATCGACAAGAAGGTTATCCGTATTATCATTGGTTACAAACATTTAAAGGTCAAGGTTTTTTTAAGTTTGGTGGAGAGAAGTTCATACTTAATCCTGGAAAATCTGTTTTATTAATGCCTCATACGCCACATTCTTACTATTCCGATCCAACTCATGAAGAAGAGTGGTCAACTTTTTATATAACTTTTAGTGGGAAAGCAATCGATGCAATCCTAAATTCATTAGATATGAATTATTCAGCAATTTATGAAAAAGTAGAAAACATATCAATAATAAAAATTATCAAAGAGATGATCAATAAAATCGAGTCTGATGATCAATATTTGGACTTTGAGTTATCTGCGGATTTATATTATTTTTTAATGATGTTTAAAAAGCACGGTAAAATTGATCGCAAACTAGCGACTTCACAATCTTACGAAAAGATCAGACCAATTGTCGAATGGCTCGAATTAATGTATCCCGAAAATATCGGATTACTAGAGATGTCTAAAAAAGCCAAAATGAGTCCGCAACATTTAAATACATTATTTCAAGAAACATTTGGGATGAGTCCTTATTCATTTCTTGTCCAATTAAGAATTCGTGAAGCAAAAACTCTTTTAATAACAGATAGAAGTCTAACATTAAAAGAGCTATCTAGATTAGTTGGATTTAATGGGGAGAGTCACTTTGTTTCTACCTTTAAAAAAAGAGAAGGTGTGACACCGAGTACCTATCGACATATGAATAGTTAACTTTCAGAAAGTTAGGGTTGTTAAATTCCTAACTTTTTTGTTCTTATTGGATGGATGAATGCTAACAAAGGAAAGCTTCCAATCTGACGGATAATCAAGTAATGATTAATCTTTTTTTGAAATTTAACATCCTGTTACTAGTTGACAAGTGAGTCAATTTCATAATACAAAAATCTAGTTAAGAACACGAACAATTATAAATGAAAATACAATATCATACGTAAATAAAGAAGCCTAATCAAGTGATTGGAACGGCAGGCGGCGACTCCTTGAAAATAAAGGGCGATTTTCTGCGTGCGATGCATCGCTGTCGAAGCCTTCCTTGTCCAGCGGGAATAATCGTGTCCGAAGATCCAGTGATAAAAGCTTGGAAAGCTTTTATCAATTAGCTGCGTTTAACGAAGGCAAGCTAAAACCGTCACGTCGTGGGACTGCGGTTACTCGTCCCACCGAAAACATT
>DUPD01000018.1 GCA_012838505.1 Bacilli bacterium
AGTCAAATTATCAAAAATCATACGTTCACGATCGAAATGCAATCGTTTGCGATATTTTTAACTATTTTATTGAAGATCATGGTAGTGTATAAGTAGGTTAACCGCCAATTACTCATGAGTAAAAAAATTAAAGTGAAGAGAATTTAAAATGTTGAAGAAAATTACAACACTTGTCTTTTCAGTCATCATGATTCTCACAATCGTACCAAATGAAGCGTTCGCGTCAAATCATCAGGATACGACTTTTCAATTTTACATTGAAGCATCAAATAATCACGGAAATACGGAAGATCGTGCAAAGAAAAATACAACATCAACGTATGTGAATATTGAACAGCTTCCTTCAGCCTATATTAATTTACAAGTTCAAGGTTTTCGCCCGTCTTCAGGTTCAGGTACAAATGTCTGGACGAATGAAACGATCGGTGGACGCCAAACAGCTGGTCGCGGTCAATGGTTAGTTAGACAATTAGTCTATGAAAATGGTGGACGTAGTGCAAGATTGAGATTTGACCGCCATGGGGGGACAGGAACAGTTAAAGGAAAATGGAGTCCTGACAGTGTTGGCACATATCCAAGATTAAACTAATTTCTTATCTGTTTTTAAGAAAGTAGTAGAGTTTACTTCACTCTGCTTCTTTCTATACATATAAAAAGAGCGACGGGAGAAGTGAATAATGAATTTAAATAAAAAAAGTACAGTCATTTACCTGTGTTTAATATTCAGTCTGTTAACAGCTTGTTCATATCGAGAGTTTGAAGACTCACTTAAACAGGAGCTGAATAATGATGAAGATACGCATGTGAATGAAGCCATTGTACCTGAACAACCAGCTGAAGATGAAAAAGATGATGATGGTCTGTTTTTTATTGGCGATACAATCGCAAGAGGTGGTGTTGAGTATACGCTTAATGATGTTCACATTTCGAAAAACATCAATGAAGTGGGCTTGGATAAAGTGGACTTTTTCAGACGAACCCGAATCGAAGATAACGGTGATATAGAGAGTGGTTATAAATTAGTTACAGTTGATGTTACAGTCAAAAATATAAACTATACTGACTATGAATTGAGGACTAATCCTGATCTTGAACGTGATAAACCGAATTTATTTATTGAGTATTTAATCGGTTTTAAAGATGATCTTGAAGATCCAAACGGTCCGTTTACAATTGAATCTTCTTATTTTAGTGAGCATCCCCCAATTGAACAGGATCAGTGGAACGATTATTCACAGTTTTTATTGGATCATGGTGAAGAGGTCGATGCTACAGTTGGATGGATTGTCCCGATAGATCAATTAAATGAAGAGCCATTATATTATATAAACGGTTATGCTGGTCGTGCGGAAGATTATCAATATTTCTACATTATATCTGAAGGAGAAATTGTGTATCGTGATTAATTGAGAAAGGGGCTATTTCTGTGAATTTAAAACGAACAAAAGGCGTACTTTTTCTGTGTTTAATATTCAGTCTGTTAACAGCTTGTTCATATCGAGAGTTTGAAGATTCACTTAAACAAGAGCTGAATAATGATGAAGATACGCATGTGAATGAAGCCATTGTACCTGAACAACCAGCTGGAGACGAAGAAGATGATGGTCTGTTTTTTATTGGTGATACAATCGCAAGAGGCGGTGTTGAATATACGCTTAATGATGTTCACATTTCTGAAAACATCAATGAAGTAGGCTTAGATAAAGTAGACTTTTTTTGGCAAGATCAAATTGAAGATAATGGTGATATAGAGAGTGGTTATAAATTAGTCACAGTTGATGTTACAGTCAAAAATATAAACTATACTGACTATGAATTGCGGACTAATCCTGATCTTGAACGTGATAAACCCAATTTATTTATCGAAAATTTAATCGGTTTTAAAGATGGTCTTGAAGATCCAAACGGTCCGTTTACAATTGAAGATTCTTATTTTAGTGAGCATCCTCCAATTGAACAGGATCAGTGGAATGATTATTCACAGTTTTTACTAGATCATGGTGAAGAGGTCGATGCTACAGTTGGCTGGTTTGTCCCGATAGATCAATTAAATGAAGAGCCATTATATTATATAATTGGATCTGCAGGTCGTGCAGAAGATCAACAATATTTCTACATTATATCTGAAGGAGAAATTGTGTATCGCGATTAATTGAGAAAGGGGCTATTTCTGTGAATTTAAAACGAACAAAAGGCGTACTTTTTCTGTGTTTAATATTCAGTCTGTTAACAGCTTGTTCATATCGAGAGTTTGAAGATTCGATTAGAAATCAGTTGAATAATGAGAATGAAGAAATGTATCAGAATGAAGCGAAGATTCCAGAACAACCAGTAGAAGACCAGGGAGCGGAGAATGCTGAAGATGTGCTGTATTTTATTGGCGATACGATTTCTTTTACAAATGATCTTGGGACGGTTGACTATACACTCAACGCTGTTCAGATATCAGAGAATAGTAATGAAGTAGATTTGAAGAAGACAGACTTTGATTTACTTGGCTATCATTATATAGGTGAGGATGGTTCTATTGATGAACACTATAAACTCGTAACTGTTGATGTCACGATAAAAAATATCGATTATACAGATTATGCCTTGAAAACAGACTTTGAGTATAGCACAGAAGCAGATTCTGACCGCGATATACCATTGCTATTTATTGAATACTTAATCGGATTTAAAGAGGGTATTGAAGATCCAAATGGTCCGTTTACTATTGAAGCGAGTTACTTTGGTGGTCATACACCAATAGAAGATGATCCCAAAGGTTATTATCAATTTTTATTAGCTCATGGTGAAGAAGTTGAGGTGACAGTCGGCTGGTTGGTTCCAGCAGATCAATTGAACGTAGAGCCACTCTATTACATCATTGGTTATAGTGGCCACATAGAAAACCAATTGTATTTTCAATTAACAGAGAATGGGGAAGTGATTATGGGTGACTAGTACATTTAAGCAGTTGTTAAAAGTTGAATTAGCCAAAGCACTTAAAAATAAATTTTTTATAACGACGTTGATTATTGCTTTGCTTTTTGCCTTATTCAGTGCTTGGTATATGATTGATTTATATTTTTACTCCTTGAGAGGTCTTAGTAGAATGGGTGGCAATCAAATGATACAGGCCTTATCATTATTTAACCATTGGATAGGCGGAGAGGCCACTAGTCTTGGATTTACCTTATTTTTTACTTTAATGCCACTGATCGCTGCACTTCCTTATGGTTGGTCTTACTTTATTGAAAATAAATCAGGCTATGTGAAGACGGTAGTCACACGAAGCGCTAAAACAGAATATTTTTTAGCCAAGTATATTGCAACTTTCATTTCAGGTGGGCTTGTTATCCTAATCCCCCTCTTGATTAATTTTATCGTGGTAGCATGCTTCATACCTGCTGTTACACCATCAACAATGTACACAATGTATCATAGTGTCTATCATGGTTCACTTTGGTCACAATCTTACTATACCAATCCAGTTTGGTTTGTCATATTATATTTGATCCTTGACTTTATCTTTGCAGGATTATTTGCAACGATGAGTTTAACAGTTTCTCTTTTTGTCAAAAATCGAATTGCTGTTATTTTGGTTCCTTTTTTTCTGATTTTGGTATTACATTACAGCCGGACGTTTTTAGCTTATAAATATTATTATGAAATTTCACCGCTTAACTATTTACATTCAACACCCATTATTAATCCAGCTAATGTATGGATCATAATTGGGCAAGGATTATTGTTCTTTATCTTAACATTTGGATTAACGATGAGATTAGGTGGTAAACGTGAACTTTTATAAACTATTAAAGTATGATTTAAAAAATGGCTTTCGAGTTGGTGGACTAAAACTGATGATCATTATTTTAATGACTCTTGCTTTCTGTCTTGACTTCTATTTACGCAAAGATATTGTGTATATGGTTGATCCACTGACACCGCCTGGGACTTGGATGGATTATTTATTTTATATTTTTGCTGGTATTAAGGAGTATACGCCATCGATTACAGAAGAATTTATATTTCCAATCAAATGGATATTGATTCATTTATTTATTTTGTACAGTACGCTCTACTACCCTCATCGTGATCTGTCATCTTTAGGATTAAATGTGCTCGTTCGAACAAAGGGGCGGCTGGCATGGTGGTTATCTAAAAGTATTTGGAATATCAGTTATGTGCTTACCTGCTATATCTCTATCTTCTTAACGATCATTATTTTTTGTCTAGTTGCAAATGAACCAATATCATTAGAGATCACGCCAATGTTTGTTAATGATTTATTAGATGCAGGGAGCCCGTTTGATACATTTCCATCCTATCTCGCATCTATCATTCTCTTGATGCCAATGTTTATTTCAATTGTACTTAATCTCGTACAAATGACGCTAGGGCTATTTATTAAGCCACTGTATAGCTTTGGAATGATGGCTGTTATTTTGCTTGCTTCTGCTTATTTTCTGAATCCTTTTTTTATAGGAAACTATGCTATGCCCATCCGAAGTGAGTATGTCATTGAAAATGGACTTCAAGCGACTACTGGAGTGATGTTAAGTGCGCTTATTATGACCTTAGCTTTTCTGATCGGGAGCTTTTACTTTAAACGTTATGATATTTTAGCTGAAGAATAAAATATAATCTAGAAATGAGGGACCAATATGACGATAATTGAACTTAAAAATGTTTCGAAAAAGATTAGAGGAGTCACCGTGATTGATGATATTTCAATGACGCTTTCATCGGATCGGGTGGCGGGATTACGTGGGATTAATGGTTCAGGGAAGACGATGCTCATGCGCTTGATTTCAGGATTAATATTACCAACCGGCGGGACGATAAAAATTGATGATAAATTGCTAGGAAAAGAGATTACCTTTCCAGAGAGCATTGGTATTCTATTAGAAAATCCAGCTTTCCTCGATAGTTATTCTGGTTTTCAAAATTTGAAAATGCTTGCTTCTATTCGTGATCAAATAGATGATGATCAAATTAATCAAACATTAAAATTTGTTGGATTAAATGAGGAAAGTGCTAAGAAAAAGTATAAAAAATATTCACTGGGTATGAAGCAGCGTCTTGGTATTGCAGGGGCGATTATGGAACAGCCAGACATTGTTATTTTAGATGAACCGACAAACTCGTTGGATACGAGTGGTGTAGAGTTGGTTAAAGAAATTGTTCGTCATGAGAAAGAACGTGGAGCCGTCGTGATTATCGCTTGTCACGATGCAGATATTCTCGATGAATTAGCAGATGAGATTTATTATTTAGAAGAAGGTTCTCTTGTTAAAACGACGCGGGAGGTCAAACAGGCATGAAAAGGATCATATTTTCGACTTTAAGTATCGTTTTGCTTATCGGTATTGGATTTCGAATTTGGCATGTAAATCAAGCTGTTGACTTACCGCCAGTTAATAATTATACGATCGGGGAAGAGGTGGCGATAGGAGATAATGTTTTTCTCGATAATTTTGAAAATATGAAAGGATATAGTGTAATTGTTAATCAAGCGGAAATTTTACCTTATGAAGACTTTCTAGAAAAGTACAATTATATTGATGATGAAGAAGCTCCGTTATTTGAAGAGGGTGACACCTTTTATCCAGAAATGGTTTATGATTTGAATATTACAGTTAAAAACACCAATCAAACTGAGGACCCAATGGAACATAGCGGGATAAACTTTTTACATTATAATTTATACGGGACTGATCTAGTCCTGCAGATTAGCAATATGCTTTACTTGGTTGCTAATCCTGAATTGGAATATGGGGTGACGGATGGATTTCGGTTACGTCCGAATTCTGAAATGGATTTTAACTTACCTTATTTTTACAGTCCATCAGATATCGTACAGCCAATTCAAACGAAAGCAATTGAGAGAGATCAAGTGTATCTCGTTGTTTCAATGCATCCGGTCGTTAACCGAATTTTAATTGAATAGTCGGTGAGGCAACCCTGTGAGGTGATAAAATTCACAGACAGGGTTGTTTTTATCAAATGAGCCACCCATTATATAGGTAATAATGTTATAATTAACATAAGTGATTAAAAAGGTTGGTGACGTTCATGATTGTGTATTCGCTTCCAGTCTTCATCCTTCAATTGCTCTCAATCTCTGGGAGTCTCTTTATAACTTTGGAGATTCGCCCAACTTTTAAAAAAATAATTGTCCAGTTTGTGCTCGTAATCATACCAGCTATTTATTTGTATAAATATTGGTCTTCTCCATTTGGTATCTTATATCTTTTATTATCATCAGCAATTTTGTTTTATCGCTTCACTAGAAATGTTAGAGCAATTTTAGATGTAACGGTGCTGGGCATTGCCGCGATTGTGGCTCTAAATCTAGCGGAAATTTCTTTATTTTCTTTTTTCATAAAAATAAATCCGTCAAGTATTTTAGTTAGTACAGTAATATTTTTACTGTTTTTCGCTATTTTTATTTGTCTGTACAAGCTTTTTATCGAAAAGGTTTGGAAACCTATTTTTATTACGATTGTCAGCCGATTAATTTTAATAATAATTTCGATTGTGACAGTTGGTGTCTTATATATTAATCTGATTATTTCAGTTAGTAAAAATCTTTATTCTGTTGCGCTGTTTAATTTAATAATTGAAGCGAGTTACTTTGGGCTAATGATGATCTTATCGATGATACTCATCAGAACAGTTAAGAAGGAAAATCGCTTAAGACAAAAGGAAATTGAACATCAACAATTACTAGACTATATGGAGTCTCTAGAGCGTATTAATGATGATATGCAAAAGTTTCGTCATGATTATCAAAATATTTTATTAACAATGCAGGGGTACATCAATCATAATGATTTACCAGGTTTGCAGACCTATTTTAACGAACGGATTGTTAAGGTTGAAGAGCAGACGTTGAGAAGCAATTATTTATATAATCAATTAGACAAGCTTGAGTTAATTGAGCTTAAAGGCTTAATTGCAACAAAGATATTAATTGCGGATGAGTATAATATTGAAATGAATATTGAGGTTCCTGAACTGATTCAGAAAATTGAGATCGACGTGATTGATCTTACGCGTGTGATTGGAATTTTGCTCGATAATGCGATTGAAGCAAGTATAGAGGTTGAGCATCCGAAACTTAATCTTGCATTAATTAAGAAAAGTGATCATTCAGTGCTTATTATCTTAGAAAACTTAGTTCGTAAAGAATTACTAGATATTAATCGAGTTTTTGAGCGTAATTATTCAACAAAGTCAAATCATCGTGGTACGGGCTTAGCAACAGTGCGAGAAATTTTATCTGATTATCCGAATGTTACAATGAATACACGAATTGAGCGCAGCTTTTTTATTCATGAGCTATCGATTTATCCGCTAGAATACGTTCATTCATCTGTTCAAAACGATCAGTACTTGATCATGACAGATTTTAAAAAACGTGATCGAGGGGGAGTTTTTTCATGAATGTTGTTATTTGTGAAGATGAAGTAGAGCAACGTGAATTTTTACAAAAAACAATTTCGGAATATGCAACGTTTCATGAACCGAGTATTAAAATCGCCTTAAGCACGTCAGATCCTAATCGCGTTTTAGCATATTTGAAAGATCAACGTGCGGATTGTTACTTTCTAGATATTGAACTTGGTTCAGCGATTACAGGGATGGAATTAGCGCGTATCATCAGGGAACATGACCCATTGGCTCAAATTATTTTTATCTCAATGCATGCAGACAGACTTAAACTCACATTTAAATATAAATTAGCTGCGCTTGACTTTATTGTTAAAAGTGCGGGATACGATCAGCTTACCATTGAGATTGAAGAGGCACTGAAAGAAGCATTCAATATATATAGAAAAATTGGTAATCAATCAGAGGTATCTTACATACAGATAAAAATTGGTGAGCGTATTAAAAATGTACGTTATGACGACATTTATTATTTTGAAACGTCTACACAAGAGCATAAACTGATTTTACACGAAGTAAGTGGTGTCTATGAATTTTACGGGAGATTAAAAACCTATGAAGAAATTGATCGGCGATTCTATCGGTGTCACAAGAGCTTTCTGATCAATTTAGATTATGTGCGGGAAATAGATACCAAAGAGCGAAAGCTAACTTTAGCTAATGATCATATTTGCTTAATCTCTTCACGTAAAGTAAAAGAACTACAAAAGAAGCTAAGCATTTAACCAAGCAACGGTAGATGACTCCTTTCATTTCCCCTTATTCAATCGTCATGCTATCATTTAGTTAGAGATGAGAGGGGGATTTTTTTTGAGTAAAGAGATAAAGTTAATCGCTTTAGATTTAGACGGTACATTAGTTAAGTATGGCGAAGATTTGATTTCTAAGGAAAATCTGATGGCGATAAAAAGCGCACAAGATGCTGGAGTTGAGGTTGTTATTGCTACTGGTCGTAGTCGAACAACAAGCCTGAAGCTTGGTCAGCAGCTTGGTGTTCGCTACATGATTAATGTTAATGGTGGCGAAATTTGGACAACTGAAGGTGAGTTGCTCCATCGACATCCACTAGATCGGGAAACAGTTAAACAAATTATCAAGATTCAAAGTCAGTATTCAGTCTACTCTTGGTTTGTTTCAGCTGACCAAATCATTCGTAATGAATTGCCAGTAGACTATCTAGACAAAGAGTGGTTGAAATTTGGCTTTAACGTTGAAGATGATCACGTTAGAAACGAAATGATCCGATTATTTTCTCAAATGGATTCTGTAGAATTAAGTAATTCAAGTTTAACGAATATGGAGTTGAATCCAAAAGGAGTTCATAAAGCGAGTGCGATTGAACACTTACTCGACAAGTTGGCCCTTAGTTTTGATCAAGTGATGGCAGTCGGTGATAGTATTAATGATTTAAAAATGATTGAAGCAGCTGGCATTGGTGTGGCGATGGGGAATGCTCAAGATACTGTTAAAGAAGTTGCTGATTGGGAAACAGTTTCTTATGACGTGAACGGAGTCGCAGTTGCGATTGAAAAGTTTGTTTTAGGAAGTAATTAATTAGAAATAATCGAATTTTGCAAAAATTCATTTGCATCCTCATCAAATCTGTTATACGTTATCTTTAGAGGCTTTTTTGTTAGATTAGAAAAAAGTTGCGATTTTGGCCTTTTCCAAGTATGATAAAACGAGAATTCTATTGAAAAAAGGAGTTTATTAAATATGACTAAGCAACAATTTGGTGTGATCGGATTAGCAGTTATGGGAAAAAACCTCGCTTTAAATGTTGAGAGCAGAGGCTATTCTGTTGCAGTTTTTAACAGAACCTACCAACGGACAGAAGACTTTATGAATAATGAAGCAAAAGGAAAGAATTTTTTAGGGACAAAAACGATTGAAGAATTTGTTGATTCGTTGGAAAAGCCGCGAAAAATCATGTTAATGGTACAAGCTGGTTTTGCAACTGATGCGACAATTGAAGCGTTAAAACCATTATTGGACGATGGCGATATTTTAATTGATGGTGGAAACACTTATTATCGTGATACGATTCGCCGCAATAAAGAGTTGGATGAATCAGGGATTCATTTTATCGGAACGGGCGTTTCCGGTGGTGAAGAAGGTGCATTATTAGGTCCATCGATTATGCCTGGTGGTCAAGCAGAAGCTTACAAACATGTTGCGCCAATTTTCGAAGCGATTTCAGCAAAAGTTGATGGCGATCCGTGTGTGACTTATATTGGACCAAATGGTGCAGGACACTATGTGAAAATGGTGCATAATGGGATTGAATATGGCGATATGCAGTTGATTAGTGAAGCATATTTTATGTTAAAACACATTCTTGGTTTGTCTGCAGATGATTTGCATGACGTTTTTGCCGAGTGGAATAAAGGTGAACTCGATAGTTATTTAATCGAAATTACCGCAGATATTTTCACAAAGATAGATGATGAAACTGGCAAGCCGATGGTTGACGTTATTCTTGATAAAGCTGGTCAAAAAGGAACTGGAAAGTGGACGAGTCAGAGTGCGCTAGATCTTGGTGTGCCATTACCTGTTGTAACTGAATCTGTCTTTGCTCGCTTTATTTCTGCGCTGAAAGATGAACGCGTTAAGGCAAGTGAAGTTTTGAGTGGTCCTTCAGCTCAGGATACGCCATACGATGGTGACAAAGATGAGTTGATCGAAGCGATTCGCGAGGCACTTTACATGAGTAAGATTACCTCATACGCACAAGGTTTTGCCCAAATGCGAGCGGCCTCTGAAGAATATGATTGGAATCTTGATTATGGTGAGATTGCGATGATTTGGCGTGGTGGCTGTATCATTCGTGCTCGATTTTTACAAAATATTAAAGATGCTTATGACCGTGATCCGGGGATTGCGAATCTGATGCTTGATGACTACTTCAAAGGAATTGTTGAAAAATATCAAACATCATTGCGAAAAGTTTTAGCAATCGCAATGGAGCGAGGGATTCCGGTTCCAGGTTTTGCGAGTGCGTTAGCGTATTATGATAGCTACAGAACAGCGACATTGCCTGCGAATCTAATCCAGGCACAACGCGATTATTTCGGAGCTCATACTTATGAGCGAGTGGATAAAGAAGGAATATTCCATACAGAGTGGATGGAATAATTTAAATTAAGCACGGCTCACTATTTGTGGGTCGTGTTTTTTTGTTGTTTAGGAAATTATAAAATTCGTTAGTTGGGGATAGCTTTGTGCTTGTCAGTTATCTAAGGATCTTTATGAGCAATACTTGACGACTTGTGACTAAGCTTTGGATACCAAGGCGATTTTAAGTGAGTTACCCGACGATTAGCTTGTATTCGTTAGAGATCTCATCGATTCAGAAGTGGATCTCTGACGAATAGCTCTTATTCGTTGTAAATCGCATCGATTCAGAAGTGGATTTCTGACGAATAGCTCTTATTCGTTGTAAATCTCATCGATTCAGAGGTGGATTTCTGACGAATAGCTCTTATTCGTTGTAGATCGCACCGATTCAGAAGTGGATTTCTGACGAATAGCTGTTATTCGTTGTAAATCGCACCGATTCAGAAGTGGATCTCCGACGAATAGCTTTTATTCTTTAGAGTGCAGAAGATTTTTACTTGCGAAGTCTTACAATTATTGTTGATTGTCGTACTGCTTGAAAAATATTGAAAGAATTTAAATACTAAGGAGGTTTTTCTTGATGGATTACAAAGAAACGTTATTAATGCCAAAAACTGAATTCCCAATG
>DUPD01000019.1 GCA_012838505.1 Bacilli bacterium
TAACAACACGAACGGCAACAAATGTATAAAAATATAGATAGTGAAAATTTCGGTCAATTGAGATAGCAGAAAGCTATCCCTTGACCGACCTCACTATCATCCCATGTCTAAAGACGATGGGCTTTCTTGTTCGGAAAATCTGTAAATAACGGTAAGTTAAAACTCCCAACAGAAGAACAGCAAAAAATCATTAAGCACAATTTTTATGCCAAATTAAGGGTTAACCATAAAGGGTTAGGACAAAATTTAGCTAACCAGAGAAAAGGAATTCAGTCAGACTGGACTCCTTTTTTTCGTCTGTATAATTTTCAAAAATACACCTTATTGATGGTTTAGTTATGGCGAACAAATTGGTTAATAGGAATTTCGGGGGGATCACAGGCCTCTCTCATAATGTGACCATACTGACAAAATAATAACTGTCTTTTCATCCTCATTCACACTATATACTAACCTATGTTGGATATTTAATCTTCTAGAATAATAAGGTATACCTGTCAACCTTTCATATGGGGGCGGGGACTTAAAAGGATTTTCCTTTATTAATTTAACTAATTTATCAAATTTCCCGTGGAGATTAGCTCCTTTTAATTTTGGCAAATCTTTTTTTGCGTTCTTCTTTATCTTTATTGTGTATCCCAATTAATCTCACCTAGATCCTCAGTTTCTTCGTCTTCAAAATGTTTAATTCGGTCTAGGACACCAACACTTTGTAAATACAGTGTTTCTTGAATAGAATTCCAATCTTTTTTGCTGATTAGAATAGCACCATCATCATTTTTCGTATTAATAATTTCAATCGGTTTACTTTCTTCGTTAACTTGTTTAATTAGTTTATAAAGATTTTGTCTTGCATTTGTTGGATTAAAACTTAACATAGGGATTTCTCCTCTCTTACAATGTTATTTATATACAAATCATAACGTACGTTATAAAGTACGTCAAGTTATAAACACCTATCTTTTATATATTAGTTTATTCTAATATTACCAATATGTTGAACCACCATACACTTATTTTGTTACCTTACTTCTTTTTATTCATGTCATAATATCTGTAATTATTAAACACCCAGCCCGCTTTTATTATTATATAACTCTCAAGACAACTTTAAGTTAATTCCCTGTAAATTTTCACTCCCACACTGTTTGTTCCTTTCCCCTATAGTATAATTAAGAAAATTCACCAAATTTTCTAAAGGAGCCGGAGATGAAGCTAAATTATAAGCGTACCTTTTTCATTGGATTAGCATTTCTTTCAATTAGTGCATTTTGGCAATTATACGATAACATTGTTCCTTTAATTCTTGAAAATACGTTTGGCTTAGGGGAAACCCTAACGGGTGCGGTGATGGCATTAGACAACGTTTTAGCTTTATTCCTACTGCCGATTATCGGTGCTTTTTCAGACCGAGTCAGTACGAGGTTAGGTAAACGAATGCCGTTTATTATTGGCGGGACAATCAGTGCGGTTATTTTGATGATGGCGATACCGTTTGCCGATAATCAAGAAAACTTTATTTTGTTTTTCATTATTCTAGGATTGGTATTAGTGGCCATGAGTTTTTACCGTTCACCAGCTGTTGCACTTATGCCTGATTTAACGCCGAAAGAATTAAGAAGTAAAGCGAATGCGGTCATCAATTTGATGGGAGCTGCTGGTGGAATCTTCACGCTCGTTGCAATTAGTCTGTTCATTCGCGAAGGAGCTAAGCCAGATTATACATACGTCTTCTTAGCCGTTGCGATTTTAATGGTCGTGACTGTCGCGATTTTATTTATCACAATCCGAGAGAATCATTTATTGGCAAAAATTAAAGAACAAGAGAGAAAAGAACAGCTTGTGGAAGAGCAAGCTACTGAAACGGATTCATTGGTAGAAGAAACACTCCCTAAGGATGTCAAGAAAAGTTTATTTTTTATACTCGCTTCGATCTTTCTATGGTTCACTGCTTATAATGCGATTATAACTGCCTTTTCTCGTTATGCTGTTAAAGTCTGGGGACTTGGTGGTGGAAGTTTTGCTAATATCTTAATGGTTGCGACAGGTGCTGCAGTCGTTAGTTATATCCCAATTGGGTTCTTATCAAGTAAGTTCGGTCGCAAACGAATGATCCAAATCGGAATTATTATTATGTCACTTTCCTATTTAAGTGGTTTCTTCTATACGTCTTATCATCCAAGTATTAATATCGTCTTTGCTTTGACTGGCTTTGGTTGGGCAGCGATTAATGTGAACTCGTACCCGATGGTCGTCGAAATGAGCAAAAATAGTGATGTTGGTAAATATACCGGTCTCTACTATACATTTTCGATGGCTGCACAAATTTTCACACCAATTTTCTCAGGTCTTTTCCTTGAGGTCATTTCATACCGGACGTTGTTCCCGTATGCACTTACCTTTTCACTACTATCATTATTAACAATGGCGTTTGTGAAGCATGGTGATTCAAAACCAGTTCAAAAAGGCGACCTAATCGAAAATTTTGATCTAGACGATTAATCAGAAGATCCTGAACCCCACATTAGCAAACTAGGATTCAGGATTTTTTTATTCAGAGCAGAAAAAAAGACGCCCGTTAGCAACTCCGGCATCATTTTGTTTCTGAATTTTGGTTTAATTATTTTTCTACAAAAACTCTCCTGATTAAGTCTTGATATTCTCTATATTCATTCGTGTCCTTCACTTGAGAGAATGCTTCGGCTATCGACTCGTAATACCAATGTTGCGCTTCTTTGCCAGCATTAAATTTGTTCCAAAGGTTTTCGTTTTCCACTTGGTAATCTCTGAAGATCGATCGCATGTTTGATAATTTATCAGCAAGGGTAGCAATTTCAACATCTTTTGACCGATTTGATTTTAAAAAGCTGATGGTAGCCTTTTTTCGATCAATCCATTCTTTAGACTTGTCTTCACTCTGACTTTTGACTAAGTTGGCAATATTTTCGTTGAATACTTCCTTGAGTCTTTCATAGGATACATTTGCGTCCTCAATTGTATCATGTAAGATTGCCGCACATACGATATCACTTTCAACGCGACCGTCTTTGTTTGTTAGATTAGCGGCAATTATTCCAGCTTCAAGACAGTGTAATATATATGGAATTTCTGTTCCTTTCCTGGTTTGGTTTTGATGACTTAATGTAGCAAACTCAATCGCTTGATTAATCATTTAGCCCACTCTCCTTTGATAATAATACTCGCCATACTCACCAGCATTCAAGACATAGAACATACTATTCTCAACTTCATAGCCCGCTTCATCGGCTGGAATTTCCCAGATCGCCTTCAATATCCGATCTTGTCGACTCTGGTTGCTCATCTGCGCTCATCCTTCCTCTTTTGAATCGTTCATTTGTATTCATCATAGCCAAAATCAGATATATGCTGTTCTAAATCAAGAAGTCCTTATTAGGGAATTGTATCATATCTAACGATCCAACATGTAATTTGACACGCATATTTTCAGGATCCAAAATCAGTCTGAAGGGCTACATCTTCTTCTATGGTCTTAAACCTGCGTCAGTAATTATCTGTTCATCAAATTGGCCTTAATTATACATATTTACTTGCAGTTGATCTGCCAACTAATTTATATTAAGGGTAATACTTTTTTGCTTGGGTATTGCTTTATGTTGGGGTAAAGTATATCCTAATATCGTCATTTAGTATTAAAAGCATTTTTCCACGAGAAATAAAGAATGTTAATACCAACTTTAGAGATTGTAAGGTGTTTATATGTCAAACTTTCTGAAAAAATTATCTGTTGCATAGACCATTGTTATTGCTTACACTTTTGTGATTACATGTGGCGGACTTTTACTTTGGTTACCTATCTCATCCGCAAATGGTGAGTGGACTTCATTTATTGATGCTTTATTTACAGCAACATCTGCTACAGCTGTGACTGGGCAGGTAACATTAAACACAGCAGCTCATTGGAATTACTTTGGCAAAACCGTAATTATCACTTTAATTGAAATCGGTGGGCTTGGTTTTATGACGCTTTGGATAGTATTTTATTATTATCTTTTTAAACATCGTCCTAATTTAAGACAAAGACGCATTGTAACTGAATCCCTATCACTTAATGCTGGAGATTCAGTTCAAAAAAAAGTGTTCGCTATTGTACGCTTTTCTTTAACAGTTCAACTAATAGGTGCGACTCTGTTGGGTTTTGTCTTTGTTCCTGAATATGGAGTTGGTAAAGGTATTTATTATTCTATTTTTCATAGCATTTCGGCTTTTTGTAATGCCGGTTTTGATTTAATCGGAAATAGTTTAATTGATTATCAAAGTAACCCTTTCATTTTACTTGTTATAGCTAGTTTAATTATGGCTGGTGGCTTAGGTTTTATCGTTTGGGAAGATTTACTTAATTATCGTAAGGTACGAAAATTAAGTAACTATTCTAAAATCGTTTTAACGGTGACCGCTTCATTGTGGATTTTAGGAACCTTACTTTTCTGGATAACGGAACATCAAAACGGCACCTTCTCTCATTTATCTTTTGGGGATTAGCTAGTCTATTTTTGACGGTTGTCTTGATGTTTATCGGTGCCTCTTCTGGATCTACTGGAGACGGAATTAAAGTGACCACGCTATTTGTTATTAGCTTAGTCATCTATCGTTCCATCAATTATAACCATTCCAATGTTTTAAACCGAACCCTTTCAAAAGATACAATTCGCCGAGCATTCTTTATCTTTTCATCTGGAATATTGATTGCGACGATCGCGACTTTTGTTTTATTAAATACAGAAACAATTCCAGATGGCTTTGGGCTAGAATATATTTTAATTGAAGTCTTTTCATGTATTGGAACAGTTGGTTTAACCATGGGATTAACGTCCTCTCTAACCATAATCGGTAAAGTTGTTTTAATCTTACTTATGTTAATCGGACGTGTCGGTGTAATGACATTCTTATGGTCATTGACAAATGAAAAACGAGAGTCAGGAATTAACTATCCAGAAATGAATTTACCAGTTGGTTAAGGAGATAAAGAATCGTCAGAGGAGGAGAAAGTTATGTCAGCTTCAACAATTGGGGTATTAGGGCTAGGGCTTTTTGGGAGTGCCGTCGCACGTACCCTAGCAAAAAATAATGTAGATGTGATAGCGATTGATAAAACATGGATCATGTGGAAGAGGTTTTAGATGAAGTGTCTGTAGCTGTTCAAGGGGATTTTACAAAATTGGATCATTTAATGGATGCCGGGTTTTCGGATTGCGATGAAGTGATTATTGCAACCGCAGAGAAATTAGAAGATTCTATTATGGCGATTCTCAACTTGAAGAGAATGGGTATTAATACGATTACCGCCAAGACTAAAAACGAGGATTATCGAGAGGTCTTGCTTAAGGTTGGGGCAACGCGAGTTATTTTGCCTGAAGTTGAGATTGGTGTTCAGCTAGGAATTATGTTAGCTAACCCTACCGTTCATGAACTTTTAAAATTAGATAACCATTATAATATAGTAGAATTTCCTTATCACCCTACATGGGTTGGACGATCGATTGTCGACATTGATTTCCGTAACCAGTACCAAACAAACATTATCGCTATTCAACCTGCTAAAACCAATGAATTTACCATTGAATTTGGACCGAATTATGTCATTTCCGAAGGCGATGTTTTTCTAGGGATTACAACCGATGATGCCGTTAAGAAATTAGTGAATTAAAGAAAAGCTTCTTTTCGCAACTGTATTTCAAGACGCTGCAACAATTATATTCGAAATAGCGAAAAAAATTCAATCATATCGGAAATTAAAAGTTAAAAAGAGCTATACCACTTGATATACAAAGGGGTATAGCTCTGCTGTTACTACTCCCACTCTTCATTTCATATCATCAGATATATATTAAACCTTTTAAATTAGCCATTATTAGAACGTTCATTTCTGTTCTATCCGTCTAATTTGGATACATTTATAATTAATTTTACCCGTTCCA
>DUPD01000020.1 GCA_012838505.1 Bacilli bacterium
AAATAATTTATCCTTTTTTCATTCATTCTCTGTTCTTTTCTTGTAGCCACGTGATAAATCCCCCTTAAATATTAATATAATAACACCATTGTTAGTTATATTATAACATTAATGTAATATTAAGGGGTCGTTTTTTCGATATTTATCACGAAGAATTTTTACTCTTCATAGCTGTATTTTATATTTGTAGTCAGGTTTGTTCGGCACTTGATGACATTTCCTGCATCGTGGCTCATAGGATTCTGCCGCTCCAATTTTAATAATCGGATCATCATAATTTGCTGGTTTTCCATCAATCAGTCGTTGCGTTCTGCTCGCATCTGCACCACATTGTGGACAAATCGCATTTAGTTTTGTGACCGATTCACTTAGTGCCATCAATTCTGGCATGACGCCAAACGGCTCACCGCGAAAATTCGTATCAAGTCCAGCGAGGATCACACGATAACCTTGATCCGCAAGTTGACTGACGAGATCAACGATTTCTTTTTCAAAAAATTGCACCTCATCAATTCCGACAACATCAATTGTTGGGGTGAGTTTTTCAATAATATCCGTTAATGATTTGACTGGGTGTGCGTTGATTGAATTGCCATTATGTGTCATGATTGTCTCTTTCGAGTAGCGGTTGTCGATCGCGGGTTTGAAGACAATGATGTTTTGGTTGCCGTATTTTGCGCGGCGGATGCGACGAATCAGTTCTTCGGATTTTCCGGAAAACATGCTGCCACAGATCAGTTCGATCGATCCTTGTTTCATCGTGTTCAGCCTCCATCTTGTTGTTGTTGGAAAATAAAAAGACAGGCTCGCTTTAACGGTGGCCTGTCTGAGTTTTAGACAGCCGGTGTGGCTGCCGTGATAGTTCTTAGTTAATGTTATATTTTTTCTTGAATCGATCAACACGGCCACCAGCAGTATCTGCTTTTTGCTTGCCTGTGTAGAACGGGTGAGATTCCGAGCTGATCTCAACGCGGATTAATGGATATGTGTTTCCATCTTCCCACTCGATTGTTTCTTCAGATTTTTTTGTTGATCCTGATAGAAACTTGTAGCCAGAGCTCGTATCTAGAAATACAACTTTTTGGTATTCTGGATGAATTTCGTTTTTCATGTGTTCCAACTCCTTTTGCCCTGCGTCTTTCGGAAACAGAGTTAATTTTGGCTAGCTTACAACAGCGGGTTAAACTGCTCCAAACTGCCTTTTTACATACTTTTTGATTATACCAGTGTCAGATATACAATGCAACAGTTTTTTATGAAAAATTCACCTGCTCGTGGGGGAGGTTGTGTCGGAAAATAATGGTGAGGTTGAAAAGTTGTTTGTATTTTGAACAGGTTGAGAACATTTCATCTAACTTGAGAGCAATTCGATCAACTTGAGAACATTTCATCTAACTTGAGAGCAATTCGATCAACTTGAGAGCAATTTCACTAACTTGAGAGCAAATCGATCAACTTGAGAACATTTCATCTAACTTGAGAGCAATTCGATCAACTTGAGAGCATTTCACCAAATCTGTGGATTATTTTTTGTTTAAAATATTTAAATCATACTGAACTGCTTTTTTCCCTACAAGATTCACTGTTGGAAACCCTTTGAGCAAGCGATGGGTTAAACTTTTACACTCCACCCCCAACCACCTTCTTGCGGTGCGGTTGTTGATCGTTGGTTTGAATAATCTAGCGTAGTCACGGAGTGCTAAGTGATGCGCGGTTGGGTCGGATAGTCCGCAGGCTGGGCATGTCCAAGTTGCGAACGCACGGTGCATAAAAACTTTTCGACAACTGCGGCAGAGGATGCCTGGATTTAAGTCAGAAAGTTGAATTTGGTATTCTGCAATCAAATCAACTGCCAGCGGTTCGTGCAATTTCTTCAGTAATGTTTTCATTTGCTTGAGTTGGTGGTTGTTGTAGCACTGTTGGCGGGATTTTTCCAAAATATTATTGATGTGAAATGAGACTTCTTGGGCGACGATAACTTTTGTTGATGTGATTGATGGGTCGAGTTGGGTCGTGTTGTGTGTAAATGCGACGATTGGAACGATTGGTATAGGTGGGAATCCGTGGCGTCTGAGTATATAGTCGAGTTGTTGTTTTTGGATTTCGACTTGGTTTTCCGGGTTGTCGAAGGTGACTAATTGATTCGAGTACTGCTGGAGATACTGGCCGTGTTGGTTTTTTGAGATTAATCCTTTGCGGTGCTTTGCTTCAATAATAAACAGGGTTTCTGGTGTGGCGATGAGGTGGTCAAGTTGGGTAAAAAATGTGCTGCCTTTGAGTCGGAGACCTGCGAAGTGTGTTACTTTTGGCAATCGAATAAATTCAAAATGATAACGGAGATTTTTTTCACCGAGGTAGCCGGCAAAATCTTTTCCTAACTGGGCCGCTAATTCTCGATAAGCTGGAAATGACGGTTTCAGTCGTGGTACAATCGCTTCTAATTGAAGTAATCGCTCGGTTTTTTTAACTAATTGATAGGTCATAATTTCATTCCTTTACTTAAAATTTTTATTAAAAACTCTCAACCCGCAAACAGGTTGAGAGTTACAAAACAAATTATGGTTTGATATTTTTTCGTTTCATTTCATCGATGGTTTGCTGATAAAAGTCTTCGTTCGATTTCGTGGAGCGAATTTTTTTCAAAAAGCGTTCGACGAAGTCTGGTGTGTCTTGCATTACTTTACGCATTGACCAAACAATGTCGAGCTTCTCTTGTGAGATCAACAGCTCTTCTTTACGCGTGCCCGAACGCAACAGATCGATCGCTGGGAAAATTCGGCGTTGTGCGAGCTGGCGGTCGAGGTGAAGTTCAAGGTTACCGGTTCCTTTAAATTCCTCGTAAATCACGTCATCCATTCTTGAGCCTGTCTCAACTAACGCAGTTGCGAGAATCGTGAAGCTGCCACCTTCTTCAATGTTACGCGCTGCACCGAAGAAACGTTTTGGTCGGTGAAAAGCAGCTGGGTCGATCCCACCCGATAGCGTTCGCCCACTCGGCGGAATCACAAGGTTGTAAGCACGCGCCAATCTCGTAATACTATCCATCAGCACGACGACATCTTTTTTATGCTCTACTAACCGCATGGCGCGTTCTAAAACAAGTTCAGATACTTTAATGTGATTTTCTGGAACCTCATCAAACGTCGAGCTAACCACATCAACATCTGGGTGTACATGGCGTTCAATATCGGTCACTTCTTCAGGACGCTCGTCGACAAGGAGAATAATCAGCTTTACACCTGGATGATTTTTCGTGATGCTATTGGCAATCTCAGTCAAAAGCATCGTCTTACCCGCTTTTGGTGGTGCTACAATCAAACCACGTTGTCCGAATCCAACAGGTGAAATAATATCCATAATTCGAGTTGAGATTTCTTGAGGTTCTGTTTCAAGGCTCATCATTTTATTTGGGTACAGAGGTGTCAAAGCTGGAAAATGGACACGCTCTTTAGCAAGCTCAGGATCTTCACCGTTCACCGCATCGACATGAAGCAACCCGTAATAACGCTCATTTTCTTTCGGCGGACGAACCTTGCCTGACACTTTATCACCATTGCGCAAATCAAATCGACGAATCTGCGAAGCCGAAATATAAATATCCTCAGCACTCGGCGAATAATTGATCGGCCTTAAAAAACCAAACCCCTCTGACGGAATGATTTCCAAAATACCATCCATAAATAAATAACCACTCTTTTCAGCCTGCGCCTTCAGGATTGAAAAGATCAGCTCCCGCTTCGTTAATTTTGCATAGTAAGATACCTTAAATTCCCTAGCCTTATCGTAGAGATCTTTTAAAGTAAGCTCCTCTAATTGTGAAATTGTTACTTCCGACACGTGATCATCACACCTATTCTTTAATTTAATTTTATTTTAAAAATTGGGAAAATAATTTCAGAAGATTTTATTGAATGACTTCAGAAGTATGCGGTAGATATTTTTATCGTACTCCTTTTTGAAAAAATTTTCAACCGCTTTTGTGAAATAATGACCATTTGGTGGTGTTTCCTCCGCTTGATCGTGGATTTTTAGACATACCTTAACAAGTACGGAGCTAATTTTAACAAAAATAATGCGAACACCCTAAGTTGGACATTCGCATTAGTCGTTTAATTTTGGGTTTGGCTCAGTTCTTCTTCAGTGACGGTCTCTTTCCAAATCTTTGCACCGAGGTTGGCCAATTTATCAGTTAAGTTTTCATAGCCACGCTCAATATGTTCAACACCAGTAATTTCTGTGATTCCTTCTGCCATCAGGCCCGCAATGATCAGCGAGGCGCCGGCACGAAGGTCAGAAGCGCGGACTTTAGCTCCTTGAAGTTTTGTCGGACCATAGACGATTGCGCTTGATCCCTCAACTTTAATTTTTGCGTTCATCCGTCTAAGTTCGTCTGCATGCTTAAAACGCGCACTATAAATCGTATCTGTGATAATCGATGTGCCTTCAGCTTTTGTTAGTAATGCAGTAAATGGTTGTTGCAAGTCTGTTGCAAAACCTGGATAGACAAGTGTTTTAATATCAACAGCAGTCAGGTTATCTGACTTGCGAACACGTAGGTGCTCTTCACCTTCTTCGATATCGACACCCATCTCACGTAATTTTGCAATGACTGGTTCTAAGTGCTGCGGAATCACGTTGTCGATTAAAACATCTTCACCTAAAGCGGCTGCTAAGATCGTATATGTTCCGGCCTCAATTCGATCAGGAATAATTGTGTGCGTACAACCAGACAATGTATCAACGCCTTCGATTCGAATCACGTCGGTTCCTGCCCCTTTGATTTTCGCACCCATACTTGTTAGAAGTGTGGCCACATCAATAATTTCCGGCTCACGAGCAGCATTTTCAATGACTGTTTTTCCTTTTGCTCGAACAGCAGCAAGCATAATATTAATTGTTGCCCCAACACTAACGACGTCAAGATAAATTCTAGCACCGATTAATTCATCAGCACGGAGATAAATTGCTCCTTGTTCGTTGGTGACTTTTGCGCCAAGTGCTTCAAAGCCTTTAATATGTTGATCGATTGGACGCGGGCCAATGTGACAACCACCTGGTAGCCCAATGACGGCACGTTTAAAACGACCGAGCATTGCGCCCATAAAATAATAAGATGCACGGAGTTTTTTTACTTTGCCGTTTGGTAATGGCATTGAGGTCATTTTTGTTGGGTCGATATGTACGGTACTGCCGTCGCGTGTGACTGTACCGCCGATTTCTTCAATTAATTCGCTTAAAATCAAAATGTCTGAAATATCAGGCAGGCCTTCAATACTGACTTCAGAGTCTGCCAGGATTGTTGCTGGTAGCAGTGCGACTGCGCTGTTTTTTGCTCCACCAATTTTTACCGTTCCCTTTAAAGGTGTACCACCTTCTACAAATAATTTATTCATAATCGATAGCCTCACTTTTTATAGTTGTCGTCTCGTTTCGTTACTTATAGTGTATACGTTCTTGTCGCTTTGATTCGTGGATTTAATCTTCTGTTTAAAACATTATGTGATTGTCTTATGTGAACTAAAATTACTTATTCTTCTTCATTATACAAATAAATTGCTTATGTATCCAGTTTATTTTAAAATAAACTGTTTTATAACAGGGCTATGATGAAAAAGGAGCTGTCACAAAAGCAATTCACTTTTATAACAACTCCGGTTATTTCAATCGACTATATATGACTTATGACAGTTAAACTTACGCTTTGTTTGAAGAACCAAACTCACGCATTTTACCAATAACTGATTCTTTGATTGCATCGCGAGAAGGTCCTAGGTATTTACGTGGGTCAATCATTTCTGGATTAGCTTTTAAAACTTCACGTACAACTTTAGTTTGTTGGATTTGGTTTTCAGTGTTGACATTAATTTTTGCTGTTCCGAAAGAAATTGCTTTTTGAATATCTTTTAATGGAATACCTGTTCCACCATGTAATACTAGTGGTACACCAGTTGCAGCTCCGATTTCTTCCATCTCTTTAAATCCTAAGTTTGGCTCACCTTTGTAAGTTCCATGAACAGAACCAAGTGCTGGAGCTAACGTGTCGATACCTGTACGTTCTACTAGCTCTTGACATTCTTTAGGGTCTGCATACATAACGTCACCTACAACGCCATCTTCTTCTCCACCAACGATTCCTAGCTCAGCTTCTACAGAAACGCCGTGTAAGTGAGCAAGCTCAACAACTTTTGAAGTTGTTGCAACGTTCTCTTCAAACGGATCTTGTGATGCGTCAATCATTACTGATGTAAAACCAGCGTGGATTGCTTTTGCACACTCATCAAAGCTTGAACCGTGATCTAAGTGAATTGCGATTGGAACAGTCGTTCCTTGCGCTTCCATTACTGCTGTTACCATTGCAACGACTACATTGTAGCCACCCATGTAACGAGCTGCACCTTCAGAAACACCTAAAATTGCTGGAGATTTTTCCTCTTCTGCTGCTTGTAAAATAGCTTGGACATATTCTAAGTTGTTAATGTTAAATTGTCCAACAGCGTATTTTCCTGCTTTTGCATCTTGAAGCATTTGCGTCATTGATACTAATGCCATGAATTGTTCCTCCTAAGAATTAAGAAATTATTGATTCATATTTTTGCATGTTCAATTAAAATTGAACACACTTCTATATCCAGTCAAAAAAGTTCATTGATTGGCTACTCTAATAGCATACCAATTTCAATGAAGTCGTGCAATAGAACTACTAAAATGTAAGCGATTACGTCATAAAACTTTAACAATTTAATTTGCTCTAAAGTTAAATGTCGGATTTTATGGGATATATAGGTAATTTGTCGTTAGTTATTTTCCAATAATTGATTAATTGTGTTTTTTGCTTCGACAATATTAAATGGTTTAGAAAAATAAGCTTTGACTGTTTTCAATTTTTCAGCCGTTAATTTTACTGATTCGATCAAACCACTCATGATGATCGTTGGAATTTCATATCCTTTTTCTTCGAGTAGTTCAATGATTTCTGTCCCGCTTTTGATTGGTAGTTGCTGATCGATAATGATTAGGTCGGGTTGGTTATTTTCTATTTCTGCAATTGCACTTATTCCGTCTTCAAAACTTTTTGCATGATAACCTTCGTTGCGAATAATTTCTTCAAGTAATAGTCGAATGCCTCTATGGTCGTCAATAATCAATACTGTTTTAGTCACATGTTTTCCCCCCATCTCTTCATGTTATACAAAATTTTATCTTTCTGTGGGTGTTAATGTATTTTTACAGTAACTAAACTTGAAAATTGGATCATGTTATGCTCGATCTTCTTCACGTAATATGTATAAATGAAAAGTGATGAATGGTGTTCATTTTCATTCATCACTTTTATATGATTATTTATTGACAATTGCTCCGACAAAGCTTGAGAACAATTGATGTGGTCTCGTTGGGCGTGACTTGAATTCAGGGTGGAACTGTGTTGCGACAAACCATGGGTGGTCTGCCAATTCAATCACTTCAACTAAACTATTGTCTGGGCTTGTGCCTGACAGGACTAAGCCGTTTTCTTCTAAAACATCTCGGTAGTCATTATTTAATTCGTAACGATGACGGTGGCGCTCGTGAATCACGTCCGCTTGATTATATGCTTGTTTAATTTTTGATCCATCTTTTAAGTGGCAAGCGAATAAGCCAAGTCGTAATGTGCCGCCTAGATTTTCCAAGTCTTTTTTATCTGCTTGAATATCGATAATTGGTTCGGTTGTATTTGGATCAATTTCTGTTGAGTGCGCGTTAGGAATGTTGAGTACATTGCGGGCAAATTCAATTGTTGCTAGTTGCATCCCTAAGCAAATTCCCAAGAAGGGAACTTTTTCTTCACGTGCATAGCGAATGGCTTCAATTTTACCTTCAATTCCGCGATCACCAAAGCCACCTGGAACAACAATGCCATCAACATCTTTTAAGTAATCAGAAGCATTTTCATTAGTGATATCTTCCGAATTAATCCACTTAACTTCGACATCTACATCATGTGGATAGCCAGCATGTTTTAATGCTTCGACAACTGAAATATAAGCATCAGGTAGTTCAATATATTTTCCAACTAAACCAATCGTTTTCTTACCTGCTAGATTTTTAACTGTTTCAGCTAGCTTTTCCCACTCAGCCATATCTGGTTCAGGGCAATTCAAGCCAAAATGATCACAAGTGATTTGATCGAGGCCTTGAGCACGTAGTGAAAGCGGAATATGATAAATCGTTTCTGCGTCTCTTGATTCAATCACATTTTCCGTTTTAATATCACAAAATAGCGCAATCTTTTCTTTCATTTCTTGATTGACTGGCATGTCAGAACGTAAAATAATGACATCTGGTTGAATCCCTAATGAACGTAATTCTTTTACGCTATGTTGCGTCGGTTTTGTCTTTAATTCACTAGCCGCTTTAATATATGGAACGAGTGTTGTATGAATGTACATCACATTTTCTCGGCCAACTTCATTTTTTATTTGACGGATCGCTTCCAGGAATGGGAGTGATTCAATATCACCGACTGTCCCACCGATTTCTGTGATCACGACATCTGCATGACTATGTTCGGCAGATTTGAACACTTTATCTTTTATTTCATTTGTAATGTGCGGAATCACTTGTACCGTTGCACCCAAGTAATCACCACGACGTTCTTTTTTAATGACTGAAGAGTACACTTTCCCCGTCGTAATGTTTGAGTATTTCGATAGATTAATATCAATAAAACGCTCATAGTGACCAAGGTCTAAGTCTGTTTCAGCACCATCATCAGTTACAAAAACTTCTCCATGCTGATATGGACTCATCGTACCTGGATCCACGTTAATGTATGGATCAAATTTTTGAATCGTTACATTTAGTCCACGATTTTTTAACAGTCGACCTAGTGAAGCTGCTGCAATTCCTTTTCCGATTGATGAAACAACTCCACCCGTTACAAAGATGTATTTTGCCACGATTTATCTCGCTCCCTTTTCATAAAAAATACTTATCTACTTGTAGATTATCCAAGCAGAACGGTTATATGTTTGTTAAATACTCTACGCTTAAGCATAAAAAACAAAAACGTCCCCCTGAATCAGGGGGACGCATAAATTTAAAATCTTTTTGTAGAGCCCAAATAAAATTTTACTCATAGAGGTGATAAAAGTCAAGAGCTTGATCGGTTAACTTTTAAAATAAAATTGTTAATCAAGTTGAGTTTTAGCTCTCGTACTCATCATCGTCGTCTTCTTCATCATCCAAGTCATCATCTTCGTCGTCATCGTCATACTCGTCATCAAAGTCATCTTCATCGATGAGATCATCGCTTAAAGTTATCGTGTCTTCACCGTCATCATCAACTGAATTTTTATAAGCAGCTTCAACGATGTCGAGTGGGACTTCAGTTAAGTCATCTTCGTCATGATCATCGATTGATGGTTCATCGTCTTCTTTTTTGGTGGCTTTCTTTTTCTTTTTGCGTTTGACTGGTTGTGTTTCAGTTTGAATAATTTCATCAATTTGTTCAACTGAGTACCAGCTTTTCAGGCCCCATTCGCCTGCTCCTAGAGTTAAGAAGCGTCCGTCTAGGTTGAGATCTGTGTAAAATAGGGCTAGGTATGTTTGTCTTTCTGATGCTGAATAGCCTTTTAAATCGGCGACTTGATCAAATATGTCTCTATAGTTCAGCGCTTTGTTTGTTTTTTCTAAAACGATCAAGGCTAGTTCGATCATTGAGTATTCTTGTAAATTGTCACGGTTTGTGTTAGCTATAGACACCGTTTTTTGCACTCCCTTTGAATAAGTATTCGGTTTGTTTATCATGCGTTTTTTTCAATCACATGAGTCCATCATTGGTACATTATATGAGTATGCTATTAAAAATGCAATATATCTCTTTTAAATCAACTTTGCATTTAAAAATATCAGAGCATCGTACCGGTGATTTCACTACAGGTGGATGCTTTCCGTGGGGATGGCTTCAGCTAACTTTTGTAGCAAAAACCGCTACAAAAGTGGATCTTCCGCTCATCCGATTCCCACTGGAGTCACCACCTTCCGTTCAATCACCTAGTTAGCATAAACACCATCATCTATTAGATAATTTAAGTTTTATTTATTTATAAATGTAATTAGGTTTGTGACTTTTTCTTGGGTTAGTGGGCCTGAGTTGTCGAAGACTAGGATGTTTTCTTCTGGGATGTCCCAGTTGATTTCTGGGACGAAGTTGACGCGTGTTTCGTATTGATCCCAATTTTCAAGTTTCCATGTGTCTCTATCTGTACCTCGTTGTTCGATGCGTTTGCGTTGTTGTTCGATATCTTGTAGTGTCACGACGACAACTTTGACATCGACTTCTGCTTTCGTTTTAGCTGATTCTTTGAGTAAGTTCTCTAAGTATTGTTTGTTTTTTAGTTCTGCAGTAAATGGTGAAATCATAAAGACATTTTGTCCAACTCGCAGGTTTTCAATACAAATATCTAGTGTTGTATCGTATTCTAAATCGCGTAGATTGTCTTTGTAAAATTGTGAATCTCGGTCATCTGGGTCTAACCCTTGTTGTTCAAGGAACTTTTCAACAAAGCGACCTCCAACTGTATCTCGATCTAAAAATGCGTTTGGAATTTTAGCTGCAGCTTTCTCTGCTACTGTTGTTTTTCCTGTCCCCGCCACGCCCACGAAATAAACTAACTTTTGCATCCTTCTACACCTCATTTTTAACATTTTCTTATATGGTACCGTATCAACTAGAAAATTGCACGATAATTATTGGTTAAGACTTATTCTTTAGATTTTTTACTGATTTTTATTAAGAAAACAGCGACTCTCTGATCAGTTGATTCAAGCGTTCGGTTTTTGTTTGATCATTTGATTGAGTCTTTTTGAGCTTAGGAGCATACCGATAGCTAATGTGATTTTTTCCAGTGAAAAACCGAGCTAGATTCGCTCGGTTTTATAATTACATTTGATCTGGTGCGTTGACACCAATTAATTTTAGCGCATTGGCAATCGTAATTTTGACTGCTTGCATTAGCGCGAGTCGGGCTTTTGTTTTTTCTGGTTCGTCTGGGTCGAGGACTTTTTCTGCGTTATAGAAGCTGTGAAGCATTGATGCGAGATCGAATACGTATTGTGTCATCCGATGTGGCGCACGGTCTTTAGCAGCATCTGCAATCACCTGCGGGAAGTCACCTAATTGTTTTAATAGGTCTTCTGCTTTTTCGGTTAGTAAATGGTCAGCTAAATAATTGAGATCCGCTTCAAAGCCTTTTGCCTCTGCTTGTTTAAGGAGCGTGCAAATTCGGGCATGAGCATATTGCACGTAATAAACCGGGTTCTCGTTTGATTCTGATTTTGCCAAGTCCATATCAAAATCAAGGTGTGCATCGCTTGAGCGCATGACGAAGAAATAACGCATTGCGTCAATGCCGACCTCTTCCATCAATTCACGGAGGGTAACTGCTTTACCAGTCCGCTTACTCATCTTCACTTTTTCGCCGTTTTCAAATAAGTTAACCATTTGAATGATCTCAACTTCAAGCGTCTCTTTTGAGTATCCAAGTGCTTGGATCGCTGCTTTCATTCTCGCGATATAGCCGTGGTGATCGGCACCCCAGAAGTTGATCAGTGTTTTAAAACCACGATCGAGCTTATTTTTGTGATAGGCAATATCTGGTGTTAAGTACGTATACGTGCCATCATTTTTAATTAAGACACGATCTTTGTCGTCGCCAAAATCAGTCGTTCTAAACCAAGTTGCCCCACCGTCTTCGTAAGTGTAACCTTTTTGTTCGAGTAAGTGGAGTGCAGGTTTAATTTTATCCTCTTTGTAGAGCGATGTTTCTGAGAACCAGTTGTCAAAATTGACCCGGAAATCAGCTAGATCTTGTTTTAATTTTGCCAGTTCAAATTTCAAGCCGTATTCACGGAAAAAGGCTTGGCGCTCAACTGGATCTTTTTCGACAAAGTCAGCATTATATTTTTCAACTAGTTCGGCAGCAATATCAAGAATATCCTTACCGTGATAGCCATCTTCAGGCATCGGGAAATCGTGTCCAAGTGCCTGCATGTAACGCGCCTCAATCGATAACGCAAGATTATTAATTTGATTCCCCGCATCGTTAATGTAAAATTCACGCTCAACTTGATAGCCGGCCGCATCAAGTAAGTTTGCCGTCGTGTCGCCTACAGACGCACCGCGTGCATGACCTAAGTGGAGATCACCAGTCGGGTTAGCTGACACGAATTCAATTTGAACTTTTTCACCAAGCCCTGTATTCGTGCGACCATATTGATCAGCTTCAGTTAAAATGACCGGGATTAAGCCTGTTAAATAGCTATTATCGATGAAAAAATTAATGAAGCCTGGTCCGGCAATATCGACTTTTGTAATCGATGCTTGCTTCTGATCGAGCTGTTCAACAAGTTGCTCTGCAATTTGGCGTGGTGCTTTTTTGGCAACACGAGCTAACTGCATGGCGATATTTGTTGCATAATCGCCGTGCACCTTCTCTTTTGGCTTTTCTAAAATAATCGTTGGAATTTGTTCCTCTGTCGCAAGCTCAGCTTTAATAATCGCCGCTTTAATTTCGGCTTTGAGCTGGTCTTGCATCGTTTGTACAATTGTCATGATTTGTCCTCCTCGATCGTAAGTAAGAGCTTATGTGCTCGCTCCTCTTCCCCGTCCAGTTTTGTGCTATAGTCTAGAGCTAATTCAGCAGTCGTGTTCGTGCTTGTTAGCGGTTTGTAACGAAAATCTAACGTCTCCGTTTCCATGCGAATCGAACCAAACTGGTGTCGATAAATTGTTTCGGTAATTTGAGCCGGTCTGAATTGCTGATTCATCTCAACTGCACCTGAGCGCTTAATCGACACTTGATCCGATTTAATTGTGATCATTGTCGCGACATCCGGTTGCTCGTCCGATTTTTCAGTGAAACGAATCACCGTCTGCCGGTCTGTCTCGAATAACTCGCCCTTCGCTTCAACAGTCGTCTGCTGTTTATCGTGTGCATCATCAATTTCAGTTTGTAAGCTTACTTTCACAAAAAGTTTTCCTCGTTGCATCATACCATCCTTAAAACTATCAGTATCCTTTAGTATAGAAATGTTTAGCGAGAAACTCAAGTAACTTCTGCAGAATACTGCACAAATTTTTTAGTTTTTTAGTTTACGTGCGAAAAAACCAGTTTGCGTGCGAACGCACAGTGGAAGCGTGCGAAATTTCCGATTTACGTGCGATCGCACAGTCGATGTGAGCGAACGCACGCAAAGTATCTACACTCAAAATTCATCAATGTCCCTCCCCACCTCCAACCATTTACTGTTTCGATGTTTAATTTTTTCATAAAAAAGTGATACTGGATAACAGTTAAACATTGGGGGTGAGCGCGATGAGGAAAATTGCGGTGTGGTTGTTAGTTGTGATGGCGGTTGGGTTGGCGAGTTTAATGTTGGCGATTCAATTATTGGGGGAGCCTAAATTAAATGAGCAGCCGATTACGATTTTAGCGGCTGACGGCGAGGAACTTGGAACGGTGTATAGTGATGGTGAGCGGATTTGGCGATCACTTGAGCAGCTGAATCCGTTATTAGTTGAGGCGACGATTGCGATTGAAGATCAGAACTTTTATCATCATGGTGGGTTTGATCTGAAGCGGATTGGTGGTGCTGTCGTAAAAAATTTTAAGCAAAGAAACCTCGCTGAGGGTGCGAGTACGATTTCGCAACAATATGCGCGCAATCTTTATTTAACCCATGAGAAAACGTGGACGCGGAAAATAAAGGAGGCTTTTTATACAATTCGGCTTGAGCATTATTTTGATAAGGATCAGTTGCTTGAGGGCTATTTGAATACGATTTATTATGGTCATGGGATTTATGGTGTTGAAACGGCGAGCCAGTTTTTCTTCAACAAACCGACGACTGAGCTGACGCTCGCTGAGATCGCGCTCCTTGTTGCGATTCCGAACCGGCCGAACGCGAATTCACCAATTAAACATTTTGAGACGGCAAAACAACAGCAAGAAAAAGTGCTCTCACTTTTAAGCGCGGATGGATTAATTAATGAGACTGACGCCAAGCTTGCTAAACTTGAACAGTTTGAAATCGTTGGTGAATCGAAACAAGATCCCCAATTTGGTTATCTCGCTAGTCTCGCCACCGAAGAAGCCCAGGCTATCTTGGGCGAACCTATTCCTGCTGGGTTTAAACTGTACACAACGATTGAACCGGACCAGCAAGCAGCACTTAATCAAGCCGTTACCGATCATATCGGCGAGCTTCAAGTCGGTGCGATCATGTCCCACCCTGCAACTGGAGCAATTAAGGCACTAATCGGTGGTGTCAATTTTCAGCTCAGCCCATTTAATCGCGCGACTCAAGCGAAGCGGATGGTCGGTTCAACATTCAAACCTTTCATCTATTACACAGCGCTTGAAAACGGCTTTACCGCTGCGACACCACTCAGGAGCGAGCCGACAACTTTTGCATTCAGTGACAACAGCTCCTATTCGCCGAGTAATTTTAACCAACTTTACGCCGATCATACCGTCACGCTCGCCCAAGCACTCGCGGTCAGCGACAATATTTATGCTGTCAAAACACATCTTTTCCTGACACCCGAAAAGGTGATCGATCGCGCCCGTACACTCGGAATTACGAGCGAACTGACCAATGTTCCCGCCCTCGCGCTCGGTACTGCGTCAATCAGCGTCCGGGGAATGGTGACTGCCTACAGCCATTTTGCCAATGGTGGTCACCAAGTTGAACCTTTTTTGGTTGAAAAAATTCTCGATCTGAATGATGAGGTTGTCTATCAACGGACTTTCGAACTGGGCGAGCAGGTGTTGGATGAGCGGTTGACATTTATTTTAAATCAACTATTAACGGGAATGTTCGATCCAAATTTATCAGACTACCTTGCAGTTACCGGTGGGTCAATTAGTGGCGATTTGACTGGTGACTATGCGGGGAAAAGTGGTTCTACGAATACGGATCATTGGATGATTGGTTACAGCCCTGAACTAATTGTCGGTGTCTGGACGGGATATGATGATAATCGGCCGATTGGTTCAAGTCAGGCGGCGAAGTTGATTTGGCGTGATGCGATTGAAGCAGGGCATAGCGAAAAGCGGAGCAATAGTTTCATTGCTCCTCCTGGTATTGTTGCTGCTTATGTCGATCCACAGACTGGTTTATTATCAGACCAGCACTGCCCTGTCAGTCGGCTCATGTTTTTTGTCAAAGGCACAGAACCGATCGGGTATTGTGATTTGCATTAACTTATAACGATTACGATTGTTCTATGAGAATTTAAATTAACTAACCGCTTCGTCAAAATACTTCGCTTACCGCGGGCGTGGCCTTAGCTAACTTGGTAAAGAAAATCACTTTACCAAGTGGATCTTCGGCTCACGCTACTCCCGCAGGTGTCTCAGTATTTTGACTACGCTGATATTTAACTTCAAACTGTACTGATCAACTAAACTAAGTATAATTCACAATTTTAACTGCTCAATAAACTGCCAGGCTTGGGTGAATTCTTCTTGTTTGTAGTTAGCTTTTGCTTTGACCTCTGTTACTTTCTGTTCGACTTCTTCGGGTGTTAGATCATCGAAATATAACATTGTTGCGATCAGTTCTAAAAATCGAGCGGATTGATCGTTTAGTCGCTGCACGAGATCTCCGCAAACTGGTAAGTCATCTGGTGCTTGATCAAGAAATTGTCTGCCCTCGTCGTTAAGTATGTAGTGATACTGGATGTAACTTTCCTTCTTTTCTCTTCGCTCGGTTAAAAAGCCTAGGTTGCATAGCTCTTCGATTCGTAAGGTGAGTTCTTCTGAGTATGGACCATAAAAATGAAAGCCAAACTTTTCATTGAATGGTAGCCCGACTTTCTTTAAAATATAAATCATTTTTTGTAGTTTTTTTCGTCCGACGACTTCGTTGGCATCGGTGAAAAATCGAATTAAGCGTGCGTGGTTTAGTAGCATGTTGTCACTCCTATTTCATACCTAATAAAGCTTTTATTTGTTGTTTTTCTTGACTATCTGGTAATTTTTTAATTCGATCAGCTGGGTAATAAAGCTTATGATCCGTTCGTCTTTTTCCTGAAATGGACTCGACGATTTCTGATGCTTCTGATAGCTCTTTTAACTCGCCATTTTCCATCTGCAAATAGATCGGCAAGCGCTCCTCTTCCTCACCTGGCCGGTAAAAATCGTACGGTAAATCCGACGATGAGTCAACCTCTAAATAATAATCCGGATTAATGCCAACTTGTTTAAATAACTGTTTCAGCTGAAACAAATCGCTCATATTTTTTTTGAAGTGAAAGTTCGTATATTTAAATAATTTTCGGTTCACAAATCGGTAGCAAAGGTCAGACAAAATTGAATCTTTTTCGTTGATCCAAGCTTGAAAATAATAAACCATAATTGTTTCATCTAACTTAATATAATCTTCGAGTTTGATCTCGCCAGTGAAAAACGAATAAAAGTGCGTTGGTTCTTGCTGGAACTGATAAGTGTCATTATGTAACGCCTTCACGCGTTGGAGAATTTTTGACAAAAGCACTTCAGCACTTCGACTCACTGGGTGGAAATAGACTTGCCAGTACATTTGATAACGGCTCATAATATAGTCCTCAACGGCGTGCATACCAGATGATTTGATCACGATTTTGTCATCGAGCGGGCGCATGACTCTGAGAATTCGGTCCATGTCAAAATGGCCGTAGCTCACGCCGGTGTAGTAGGCGTCGCGCTGGAGGTAGTCCATGCGATCGGCGTCAATTTGGCTTGAAATTAGGCTGACAATCAATTTATCGTGGTAAGTTTTATTGATCACTTCGGCAACTTTTTTCGGAAAATCAGGGTTTACTTTTGTTAAAATTTGATTGACTTCTGTGTCGCCTAGGATAATTTGCTTGGTAAAATCTTCGTGATCGAGATCGAAAACTTTTTCAAAGCAATGGGAATACGGTCCGTGTCCTAGGTCGTGAAGCAGGGCCGCAGTTAGGCACAACAGACGTTGCTCGCTGTTCCATTGCAATCGGTCGGTGAAGTTTTCCAAAATCCGACGAATGATTTCATAAACGCCGAGTGAGTGGTTGAAGCGGCTATGTTCAGCGCCGTGGAACGTAATAAAGGTCGTGCCGAGCTGCTTAATTCGGCGTAGGCGTTGAAATTCTCTCGTGCCGATAAGATCCCAGATTACTTGGTCGCGGACGTGGACATAGCTGTGGACAGGGTCTTTAAAAACTTTCTCTTCATCGAGTTGAGCGTTTTGATAGGCCATGTGGATTTCCTCCGTTGTTTAGCTAATTAGCTTCTGTGCTTTTTTCATTATATAATAGAATCGTGCAATCTTAAAGGGGAGATGACTGTGAACGTGGATAGATGGCAGGAGATTTTTTCAGAAAAAAAGGTGCGCTTTATTGATCAGCGTATCGGTGAGTTGAAGGTGTGGGAGTCGTTTGCGGTTGATGATGCGTTGGCGGAATCAATTCATCAGGGGGACTCGGCACCGGTTGTGCGTGTTTGGACACATCCGAGGTCTGTGGTGTTGGGCATTGCCGATTCGCGTTTGCCTTTTTTAATAGATGGGGCTCGTTGGTTGAAGACGCAAGGTTATCAGCCGGTGGTGCGTAATTCTGGTGGGCTTGCGGTTGCTTTGGACGAGGGTGTTTTGAATATTAGTTTGTTGATCAATGATCAGGGATCGATTGGGATCCATGAGGGTTATGAAAAAATGGTTCGGTTTATGAAGGCGTTGTTGGCTGATTGGACGGATCAGGTTGAAGCTTTTGAAGTTGTTGGTTCATACTGCCCGGGGGATTATGATTTGAGTATTGGCGGGAAAAAGTTTGCGGGGATTTCGCAACGCCGGATTCGGAATGGGATTGCGATTCAGATTTACTTGTCGGTGACGGCGGATCATCAGGCACGGGCGCGGTTGGTGCGTGAGTTTTATCGGATCGGAGTTCAGGGGGAAGAAACGCGGTTTGATTATCCCGAGGTTGACCCTAATGTGATGGAAGCGCTGGAAACAATTTTGGGCGTGACGATTACTGTTGATGAAGTTGTGGAGAAGTTGCAGGGGTTATTAGATAGTGCTGGATTGGCGGTTGAGCAGGATCAGCTGACTGCGAGTGAGCTAAAGATCTTTGATAAACGCCGTGGTTTGATGCTCGATCGGAATCTAAGGGCATTAGGAGATTTGTTTGATCAATAAGGAATCGACGCGATCACGTCGATTTTTTATTTTGGTCGGTTGATCATTGATGATTAGTAGCTATTCGTAACCTCTATCATGATCATTCGATGAGACAGGGTATGATTAGCGACTATTCGTTACCTCCATGATGATAATTCGACGAGACTGGGTACGATTAGCACCCAATCCACTTACCACAACAGAATCAACAATAAAAAAACGCCGATGAGCTTCAATCTTAAACTCATCGGTGTTTTATTTTTTTATAATGCTTGTGCTGCTGTAATGATTGAGAGTTTGTAGACGTCGTCTGTGTTGCAACCGCGTGATAGGTCGTTAACCGGCTTGTTCAGACCTTGTAGAATTGGTCCAACTGCGTCAAAATTACCCATTCGTTGGGCGATTTTGTAACCGATATTTCCGGCTTCGAGTCCTGGGAAAACAAAGACGTTTGCGTCCCCTTGGATATCTGCGCCTGGTGCTTTTTTCTCAGCGACGCTCGGAACAAATGCTGAGTCAAACTGGAATTCGCCGTCTAGCGTTAATTCTGGCTTCATTTCTTTGGCGATTTTTACCGCTTCAGCGACTTTATCTGTTTCTTCAGATTTGGCTGAGCCTTTTGTTGAAAAACTTAACATCGCGACACGTGGATCAATGTCGAATAGACCCGCTGTTTCAGCAGATGCGATTGCAATTTCTGCTAAGTCCTGTGCATTTGGTGAAATATTAATCGCACAGTCGCCAAAAACATATTTCTCTTCTTCGCGTACCATGATGAAAATGCCAGAAGTCTTTTTAATGTCCGGTTTTGTCTTAATGATTTGTAGTGCTGGACGAACAGTGTCAGCCGTTGAGTGTGCTGCTCCACTTACAAGTCCGTCTGCTTTATCCATGTAAACAAGCATTGTACCGAAGTAGTTTTCGTCTAGTAACATTTTGCGTGCTTGTTCTTCTGTCGCTTTTCCTTTACGGCGTTCTACAAAGCTTGCGACCATTGCATCAAATTCAGGATAATCTGCTGGATTTAATACGTCAACATTGTCAAAATTTAAGTTCAATTCAGCAGCCTTCTGTTTCACTTCGTCAGGATTTCCTACTAATACAGGTTCAACTAAACCTTCTCCCGATAATTGTGCAGCTGCACGTAAAATTCTTTCATCTGATCCTTCAGGTAAAACTATTCTCTTAGTGTTTCCCGTTAGTCTGTCTTTTAATGTATCGAATAAATTACTCATGCAAAAACCCTCCAAAATATCATTCTGTTATAATCATACGACTTTTTCTGTTTAATGAAAAGAGATAATCCTCAACTTTTTAAAAAGATTCAATTTTTGATCATATTTTGCACAAATTCAATTCTTAATAATAATCTTCCCGATTCTTTTGTTAACAAACATATTTTTAATCCGCGCAACATAAGTATGGTTATAGAATCGCGTTTTAGAAATGGGGTGAACCAATGGCCGTTGTCGCTCATACAGAAAAAGATATTGATCTATTAGCAAGGTTACTCCGCGCTGAGGCTGAGGGTGAAGGGATTCTGGGCATGTTGATGGTTGGCAACGTTGGGATCAATCGAGTGATTGAAAGTTGTCTCGATTTTGCACATGTTCGTTCAATCCAAGATATGGTTTTTCAAAGTCCTGGAGGGTTTGAAGCAACACAAAAAGGCTACTTTTACCAGCGTGCTCGTGAGAATGAAAGAAACCTTGCACGCCGTGTTATTCGTGGCGAGCGATTCCATCCAGCGGAAAGATCATTATGGTTTTTTATGCCTGCTGGTTCCTGCCCTGCACAATGGTATGGCCAGTGGAATTCAGGTCGCTTTAAATCACATTGTTTTTACTCACCATTAGCAAGTGAGTGTCCGCGTTTATAACTTTTATTAAAGGAGTGTTAATTAAATGAATGAAGAGAATGATCAACGTCAACAAATCCCAATGCCAGGGATGTATCAAATGCCGATGATGCCACCGCAAGGGTTCCCAACGCCGATGCAACCAATGCCTCAGTTTCCAATGCAACCCGGCTTCCCTCCGTTTCCACAACAGCCAGCTGGGCCGCCACAAGATGAAGATATGTTGCCATTAGAACAGTCATATGTTGAAAATATTTTACGTTTAAATCGAGGGCGAGTCGCAACGATTTATATGACATTTGAGAATAATGAACGTTGGAATGCGAAGATTTTCAAAGGGGTGATCGAAGCGGCTGGGCGTGATCACATTATCATAAGTGATCCTGAAACCGAGAAGCGCTATTTACTGTTAACCATTTACTTAGACTATATTACGTTTGATGAGCGGATTGACTACGATTATCCGACTCCTTTGTAAAAAATTTACGACCTCTAGATGGCGGGCTATGCCAGATCTGAGGTCGTTTTTTATTTTGCGGTTAAAAATCGAGCAATGATTTTGACTCCGATTGTCCATAGTTATTAGTTGTGCCTGGATTTGTCTGTTTTTGAACGTTTGAACCGATCATTTTGAGCATTTCTTGTTCACTGATTGTTGGTTGGTTCAAAGTTGTTGCTTGTTGGGTTGTTGTTTCATTATCTAAAATGAGATCAGCAAGGAGCTTAATTGCTCGTGCGTGTTGTTTTATTTTAGCTTGATCGGTTGTTTGTTTGGCTTGATCAATTTCTGTAGCCATTTTTAAGACGACTTGTTCAAGACTAATCATTCATATCTCCTCCATAAAGTCGGTTCACTTCTAAATTTTATTATAACGCAATTGTTTGCCTGTTGTACAAAAATTATTTTTCAAGACCATTTAAAGCTCAAAGTTATCCTTGAAATTTTTAGCCAATTTTGGTGATTGTGTGCTATGATAAAGCTAAATTATGATGGAAAGGTTTGAGGCATTTGTCAGGGAGAAAATCATTTCGCTTTTTGCTTTATGCTGTGCTTATTTTCACACTTATTTATTTGGTTAGTTTAACCGCGTTTGTATTTAAACCAATTGGCTTATTGCTCGCATCGATTGCTGTTCCGATCGTTGGAGCTGGTTTACTTTATTACATAACAAACCCGCTCGTCAACTTGCTTGAGCGCTATAAAGTTAAACGGGTTTTCGGAATTGTGATTGTCTTTCTACTGATGATAGCAGTCGGTTTTTTCAGTGTTTATTTTGTCATCCCACCGATTCAAGACCAGTTTATGCGGTTAGTTGACACCTTCCCTCAAATTGCCGCTTGGTTTGAGGAGTTATGGGTTTTTTGGCAAAATCGCCAAGATTATATTCCCGAATCGATTGTTGATTCGATTCAAAATATGATTAATAATTTAGATGTCTATGCTGAACAAATTGTTGGTTCTTTGTTCTCTTTTATCGGCTCGTTTGTTAGCTTTATCTTTGCGTTAGTGATGATTCCATTCTTCTTATTTTTTATGTTAAAGGATGGTCCGAAGTTTATTCCATTTGTAACAAGCTTTTTAAGCAAGCCAAAAGCAAAAAGTTTAACAACGCTATTAACGAATATCAACGATGTTCTTGCATCATTTATTCAGGGGCAATTGTTAGTCAGTTTATGTGTTGGAGTTATGCTATTAATTGGTTATTGGATAGTCGGCTTAAATTATGCGTTAATGTTTGCCGTTTTCGGTCTCTTTATGAACTTGATTCCATTTATCGGTCCTTGGCTGTCAGCAATTCCAGCTGTGATTGTTGGTTTCTTCCAAGATCCAATGGTTGGAGTTTGGACGGCGATCATTATGATTATTGCGCAACAAGTTGAAAGTAGTTTGATTTCGCCAAATATTATGGGCAAAGTGTTAAAGTTACACCCATTAACTGTTATTACAGTGATTTTGGCCGCTGGTGCCATCGGTGGATTTTTAGGGATTCTCTTTGCTGTACCTGCTTATGCTGTCGCAAAAACAATTACGACACATTTTTATCATATTTATACAGATAATCACCGGCCTGCTGGTGAACGTAATCTCTTCTAAATCGGCTCACTCGAGTCCGCTATCATCATGGTATGCTGACAATAATCGTGTCAGCATACCATCTTTTGGGGAGAATTTTTTAAAGAAAGGTGGTTTAAATGAGTTTAATTCAACCACAACAGATTTTACAGGATTATTTTGGTTTTGCTGATTTTAGGACGGGGCAAAGGGAGTTGCTCATGCGTGTGTTTGAGGGGAAAAATGCGCTTGGGATTATGCCTACGGGTGGTGGTAAGTCGTTATGTTATCAGATTCCGGGGATTTTGTTGGATGGGACTGCGATTGTGATTTCGCCGCTGATTTCGTTGATGAAGGATCAGGTTGATAGTTTGCATACGTTGGGGGTTAAGGCGACGTATATTAATAGTAGTTTGACGAGTGATGAGTATGGTGAAAGGATGCAGTTGTTGCGTCAGGGGTATTATGATTTGATTTATGTTGCGCCTGAGCGGTTTGATAATCCTTTCTTTATGGATGCGATCGATCGGCTCCAAATTTCGTTCATTGCTTTTGATGAGGCTCACTGTATTTCGCAGTGGGGGCATGATTTTAGGCCAAGTTATCGTTCGATCATTGAGACGATTGATCGGCTTGAGGGGATTCCGTTTCGGATCGCATTAACCGCTACGGCGACTGAAGAAGTGATCCAAGATATTCAGAGTTTACTACAGATTGATGATGATTCCGTTGTGAATACGGGCTTCTACCGTGAAAACCTCCACTTCCACGTTGTTAAAGGTCAAGGTAAACAGGACTTTCTGGACAGTTATCTTCCAAATCATAAACAAGAATCGGGGATTATTTATGCGCCGACGCGTAAGCTTGTTGAGTCGATTCATGCTCAGCTGATTAAGCGTGGCTTTAGAGCTGCCTATTATCATGCGGGCCTGGCTGAGGATGTTCGCAGAAAGCAACAGAATCGGTTCATTAATGATCAAGTTGAAATTATGGTCGCGACGAATGCGTTTGGGATGGGGATTGATAAGTCGAACGTTCGGTATGTGATCCATTATAGTTTGCCGATGAATATTGAAGCTTATTATCAAGAGGCTGGACGGGCTGGTCGTGATGGTGAAGTGAGTGATTGTATTTTATTATTTTCTGGTCAGGATAGTCATTTGCAAACATTTTTTATTGATCAATCGGAGCTCGATGATGAGAAAAAAGCGCTTGAGTATAAAAAGCTCCGGGCGATGATTAATTATTGCCATACCGACAATTGTTTACCGTGTTATATTCTTGATTATTTTGGTGAAAAAAATCCTTACAATGATTGCGGTCATTGTACGAATTGTACCGATCAGAGTGAAAAAGTTGATCGCACCCGTGATGCACAGATGGTCTTATCTTGCGTGATGCGTATGGATCAGCGCTTTGGGGCGACGTTAACTGCCAAGGTGCTTAAAGGATCGGCTGATAAAAAAGTGAAGCAGTTCGGTCTTGATCAGCTATCGACGTACGGGCTGATGAAGCAACGGACTGAAAAACAGATTACTGAATTTATTCATTTTCTCGTTGCTGAAGATTATTTATCAACAGGCGACCATCGTTTTCCAATTTTGAAATTGACACAAAAAGCAGCCAATGTTTTGAAAGGCCGCGAGCAAGTTTGGATGCGACAAACAGAAGTCCAACAAACGGTAGAAGCTGATTTCGATCAAAAACTTTTCGAACAGTTCCGTCAGCTCCGAAAAGAAATTGCTACCGAGGAAAACGTCCCACCTTACGTTGTCTTTTCAGATGCTACGCTAAAGGATCTATGTCGTTTCTTACCTGAAAATAAAGCAGACATGCTTGCGATTAAAGGTATTGGTTTGAAAAAATTTGATGCTTACGGCGAAGCATTTTTAGATGTTATTCGGTTACAAACAAGTGATCAACCAAGTCATTTGATTAGTTTTGAATTGTATGATTCCGGTCAGCCGATTGAGTTAATCGCTAACAGGCGCCAGCTGAAAGAAGATACTATTGCATCACATTTGTTTAAAGCCTATCAAGAAGGACATTCACTAAACTGGGACGATTTTTTCGATGATGAAATTGAGGAAACAGTCCTAGAAGCATATGAATGGCTCGACGAACCTCAGTTGAAGCAAATCAAAGAAGCCGTATCTGACCATATCGATTACACGATGATCAGGGCAGTTCTAGTTAAAAATGAGTTATGGGAATCATAATTTTCAAAGTAAAAAGTCATTCGTGATTAAATCACGAATGACTTTTTTTGTGCCTAATTCTCTCTTTTTCAACTCGATTCCCTTTAATAACCACTGATAGTATGTAAATTTACAGTAATATACACTTTTTTTACTCATGTCAGATAACCTAGAGTTGAGTTAATAATTAGTAAATGAAGGAGGTTATCGACATGGAAGGTTGGTTAATCGGCGGTTACTAAAAATCAGTTTTGTATAAAGCACTAAATTTAAATAATACCTTTTTGGCACATTGTTTCTGAATCCTAGCTAGTTTTAACTAGGTAAATGAAATTATGTGCTTTTTTTTGTCTTTTGAAAAATTAATTGAATTGATTGTTTATCAATTGGCTTAATAAATTTATTATCTCATTACTATTTTAAAAAGATTTGTTATACTGTAAATAATCAGTAAATTAAATCATTTAGTCGTTTTAATGGTGAAGTAACAGTATAAACTACCAAAAAGATTAGAAATTTAATTATATTTTTTCTTGTTGATAGTAAATCACTAAGTGTTTAGGGGTGAAACGATGTCACTAGGTAAAACAATTAAACAAATTCGAAAAATGAAAAATATTAAATTGAAATATATTTGTGGAAATGTAATTGAGATGGGCAATTACTGGCGGTTCGAACAGGGACAGATTTCAGTATCGGCCGATACTTTTTATCAGATTATTCATAATCTTAATATATCCTTTGAGGAGTTTTCCTTTTATCATAATGGTTTTAAAAATGATAAATTAGATGAATGGGGGAATATGATGATTCAGGCATTTCAATCAAGGGATAAAGATCAATTAGAATTGATTGCAACAAATGCTGAAACTGAATTTAACAATACACAACAAGTCAGATATCTACATCTCCATTACTTAGCTAATATTTATAAATCTTTAGTTAATAAAAATAAAATCAACTCTGTTTGGATCAGTCAGCTTAAACAATATTTAACCGATTGTGAACAGTGGGGGTACTATGAGGTTTCTCTATTCAATAATATTCTTTTTTGTTTCAGTGATTTAGATACAATATTAGTGCTGTATAAACGCATGAATCAGTCCTATTTAAGGTCAAAAAGACTACATAAATTCCCCAATGAAGAGGTTATGCTAGCCACAAATATAATATGTTTATGCATTATAGATAAAGCGTATTCGAGTGCAAATGAAATAAATCAATTAATACAAAATAAAGAAGTTGGTGAGCGTTCAATGTTTGCCAGAACCTTACTGTTATGGTGTGATGGGTTAGTCAATAAAGTAGTTTTTAGAAAAGATGAGGGCTTAGAGCAAATAAAAACAAGCTTGGAAATTATGAAGGCTCTAGACATGGAAACAACTTTAAATATGTTCGACCGATGGACCAATCAATTATTATTTAAGCAAGATTTCACAAACAAAATTTTACTTTAACCAAAAAAACCAGCTCTACTCAAAATGAGTAGAGCTGACTTTTTATATGACCAACAGTTTATTAATTGCATGATATATACGGTGGGCGATATCAGGCTTGTTCATTGTATACAAATGAATACCATCCACACCTTGAGTGATCAGATCAACAATTTGATCAACTGCATACGCGATACCCGCCTCTCTCATTGCCTCGGGATTATCTTCGTACCTTTGCATCATCGCTAAGAATTTCTTCGGGAGCTTTACACCACATAAACTAACCATCCGTTCGATTTGTCTTTTATTAACAACCGGCATAATCCCAGCTTGAATAGGGACATTTATCCCTGCGATTGCAGCATGTTCTTGAAATGAATAGAAATAGTCATTATCAAAAAATAATTGAGTAATCAAATGATCTGTTCCTGCATCAACCTTTCTCTTTAAATAGAGAATATCTTTGACAATACTATCAGATTCAATATGACCTTCAGGGTAACAAGCACCAATAATGTTAAAATCACCATGTTCTTTAATAAATGAAACCAGATCGCTCGCATAGTTAAATTCATTTTTAGGCGCTATATTCGGGTTAATATCTCCTCGAAGTGCTAGAATATTTTTTATGCCTTGCTCTTCAAATTCACGAATCAGATTTAATGCCTCTGTTTTAGATAAATTAATACAAGGTAGATGGGCAACACTTTCAATCCCATAGTGATTCTTTATCTTCGATGCAATTTCAACTGTTTTTGATCGTGTACCTTGACCAACTGCTCCAAATGTGACGCTAATAAAATCTGGGTCTAATTCTGTTAATTGTTCAACTGTGTCATAAATCATATTTACTGATCCTGGCTGTCTCGGCGGAAAGATTTCAAATGACAAGACTTTTTTTGAATCAAATAGATCTAAAGTTTTCATTGAAATAATTCCCGTTTAACTTCATTAACCGCTTCAACCATATTTCTAAGACTTTCTGCAACTTCCTTATTCCCTCTTGTCTTTAATCCACAGTCTGGATTGACCCAAACTTTTTCCCGTGGCATCTTCTCTAAGATATGGGTGATGACAGCTTTAATCTCAGGTACACTTGGAATTCTCGGCGAATGAATATCGTAGACACCTGGTCCGACTTGTGTTTTAAATTGACTTTCTCGTAAAACATCCACAATTGAAAGGTCTGAACGAGATGCTTCAAAGGTAATTACATCCGCATCCATTTGGTCAATATCTTCAATAATATCCGAAAATTCACTGTAGCACATGTGTGTATGAATTTGCGTTTCAGGTCTTACGCCACTATGAACGAGTCGAAAGGCAGGAATTGCCCAATCAAGATATTCACTATACCAATCACTTTTTCTAAGCGGTAACTTTTCTCTTAAAGCCGCTTCGTCTACTTGAATATGACGAATCCCTTCTTTTTCAAGGTCAAGCACTTCTTCTCTTATCGCCAAAGCAATTTGTAAAACACAATCTTTTAGCGAAATATCTTCTCTTGGGAATGACCAATTTAGAATCGTAATTGGTCCTGTTAACATCCCTTTCACTGGCTTATTTGTTAGTGATTGAGCATAGGCAGAGTACTCAACTGTGATCGGACTTGTTCGGCTCACATCTCCCCAAATAATCGGTGGTTTCACACATCTTGTTCCATACGATTGTACCCAGGCATTTTGAGTAAAGATAAAGCCTTCAAGATGTTCACCAAAATATTCAACCATATCGTTTCTTTCAAACTCGCCATGGACTAAAATGTCTAAGCCAATGTCTTCTTGTAGTGCGATACATTCTGCAATTTTTTGTTTATTAAATGCTGTATATTGTTCTAAAGAAATTTCACCCTTTTTAAATCGTGCACGGTTTTCCTTTACATCAAGTGTTTGTGGAAACGAGCCAATTGTCGTTGTCGGTAATGACGGTAGATTGAATTTTGCTCGTTGCAGACGTTCCCGTTCAGAAAAAGCAGGTTGTCTTTGAAAATCTTGTTCAGTTAATGATTTCACTCTATCCTGTACAACTAAATTTTCAAAGTGATCACGATTATCAAAGGTAGATTTTCTTGTTTTGAACTCCAAGTTATCTTGATAATTTTCCTCCTCAAAAATATGCGATAATTCGATCAATTCAGTTAACTTTTCTTCAGCGAATGCTAAATGTTGTTTTTCTGTATCCGCAAGTTTATGTTCGTTGTCTAAAGTGTATGGAACATGAAGTAATGAACAAGACGTATTAAGAACGATCGATGGACTCTTCACTTTTAATTGATTAATTAATAATACTGTTTGATCATAGCGATTACGCCAAATATTTTTACCATTAATAACTCCAGCAAACAAGATTTTATCGTTCGGGAAACCAAACTCATTAATCAATGTTAAGTTTTTTCTTCCTTCAACAAAATCAAGACCTAAGCCGTCGAAAGGTAAATCGATTGCTGTTTGATAGATATCACGGATATCGCCAAAGTAAGTTTGAAGAAGTACTTTGATTGAACCTTTTCGTTCAAGAATCTCTGTGTAAAGTTGTTTAAATAGGGTTTGATCTTCTTTAGTCAAATCCATCACAAGTGATGGTTCATCAAATTGAATCCATTCTGCCCCCAACTTTTCAAATTTCTCAATGATGTTGACATAGGCTGTCACTATATCTTCAATAAAATCATTCGCCTGTTTTTGACCCGTATATTTAGCCAATTTTAAGAAAGTAAATGCACCTATAATAACAGGCTTAGTAATTACTCCATCATTCTTTGCTTCTTCAAATTCTTCAAAAGGTTTGTTTCCAACTAATGATAACCTAGTCTCATCTTCAATTTCAGGAACAATATAGTGATAATTCGTGTTAAACCACTTCTTCATCGCCAATGCTTTTACATCGCCCTGCTCACCTTGGTAGCCTCGAGCCATTGCAAAATATTGATCGATTGGAGTTAGTTTTAATTGTTGATACTTTTTCGGGATCGCATTTAGTAACACTGCTGTATCTAGAACATTGTCATACAACGAAAAATCATTTGATGATATAAAATCAATTCCGTTATTTAGTTGTTTGTCCCAATGCCTTTTTCTTAACTGTGCTGCTGACTTTTGAAGATCAACTTCTGTAAGGTCTCCCTTAAAGTATTGCTCTGTTGCAAATTTTAATTCTCGTAAAGCTCCTATCCTTGGATACCCAATCACTGCTGTTTTCATTATTATTCCCCCTCGTTTGTTTATTACCATGATTCTACCATATCGTATTCCAAATAAAGTAATACCTATTTCTTATCACTAGATATAGCTTTAAGCTATGGGTCAGTCATTCATATAAGTAAACAATTATGAAATTGACTGACTACGGGAATAATATGCCTACATTTTTTAAGGTCAAGTAATGAGATTGAACTGACAGTTGAGTTATTCATTAAAAAAGACGATTGATCACACCACATTAAAATGTGAGTAATCAATCGTCGATTCATTAAATATCAAACGCCCATGCGCCTTTGCGGAAGACAGCTTCTGTTGAACCATCAGGTAAAATCCCGTCAATGTCTAACTCAGCAGAACCAATCATAAAGTCAACGTGTGTTAAGCTGTCGTTCACGCCGTGCTGATCGAGCTCTTCTTCAGACATGTCTGAGCCACCTGCTAAATTCGTCGGATAAGCTTTTCCTAACGCAACGTGGCATGATGCATTTTCATCATACAATGTATTATAGAAAATTAAGCCAGACTGTGAAATTGGTGATGCGTCTGGAACGAGCGCTAACTCACCTAGACGTTTGGCACCTTCATCCGTTTCAAGTAAATTTTTCAGCGTATCATAACCTTGCTCCGCTTCAAAATCAACAACTTGTCCATCTTTAAACGTTAAGCTGAAATGATCAATCGTATTCCCATTATAAACAAGTGGTTTTGTATTGCTGACTACACCGTTCACCTCATATTTATGCGGGACTGTAAAGACTTCCTCAGTCGGCATGTTCGGGTTGAAATGCAGACCATCTGTCGTATAAGCGCCGCCACCTTTCCAAATATGACCCTCTGGCAAGCCAAAAGTAATATCTGTTCCAGGTGCTTTAAAGACTAACGCTTTGTACTTTTTCTCGTTCAGAATCGCGTGGGCATTTTTCAGTGTTTGATTATGCTCGTCCCATGCTTTGATCGGGTCTTCTTGATCGACACGAACGATTTTGAAAATTTGTTCCCAAAGCTTTTCTTTCGCTTCTTCCGCTTCTAAACCTGGGAAGATTTTTTGTGACCAATCGCCTGTTGGGATTGAAATAATTGACCACGCAATTCGATCGTTCATCGTATATTGTCTAAATTCCTTCATTGCCTCAGCACTTGCTTTCGAAGCTGCCGCAACCTTCTTCGCGTCAACATCTTTCAGTAAATCTGGATTTGTTGAACGAATTGATAATAACGCCCCACCATCTTTGGCAAAGTCTAAGTACTTATCAACTTGCCACGGACGGACATCCGTCAACACTGCTTCTGATTCATTTTGATACTTCAGTAATGAAATCTCATCATCTTGCCAGTTAATTAAGACACTTTTCGCACCCAATTCATACGCTTTACGAACAACGATTCTCGTGAACTCCACGCCCTCAATTGATGAATTAACCATTAGTGCTTGCCCTTTTTGCAAGTTAACACCCGTTCTCAAAGCAAGCTCAGCATACTTTTCTTGTAATTTTATATCTGCCATTTGTAAACCCTCCAATTTCTATCATCATTCTATTATACATCACTTATTTCGGATTATGAAATAGTTTACTCCTGCTCGATCTCCTCGACAATCAACGACAACTCTTCCCAACGCTCCATCTTCACCTCAAGCTCATCCTCCAATTCAAGCTGACGATCATAATGCTTATGCACCGCATCAGCATCCGCCCCAGCTTCAATTACCGCCTCTTTCTCAACCTCAATCGCTTCCTCCAACGCCTCAATCTCATCCTCAATCGTCGCCCACTCCTTCTGCTCCTGATAAGACAAACGCCTTTTCTTCGGACGCGATGGGACAGGCTTCGACTTTTCCTCGGTAGGCTCACTTTTTGTTTCCATTTGTTTTGCCAAAAACTCACTATAGTTCCCATAGAAAGGTTCGATTGTTCCCGACTCCTTAAAGACGAGTAGTTGTTCCACTACACGATCGAGGAAATAACGATCGTGGGAAACGGTAATTACGACACCGGGGAAGCTATCCAAATAGTCTTCAAGAATCGCTAACGTATGTGTATCTAAATCGTTGGTCGGCTCATCAAGTAGTAAAACATTCGGCTCTTCCATCAATACTTTTAATAAATAAAGTCGACGCTTTTCCCCACCTGAAAGTCGGCGAATATATGTCCACTGTTGCGAACGCGGGAATAAAAAGCGTTCGAGCATTTGCTCTGCCGTGATCGTTTCATTTTTTTCGGTATGAATAACTTCCGCTGTTTCTCTGATGTACTCGATGATTTTCAGATTTTCGTCCATATCGCTATGATCTTGTTGGTAATAGCCAAATTTAACGGTTGGCCCTGTTTCGATTTTACCTTGATCAGGAGTGATTCGTTCGGCAATCAGGTTCAGTAACGTCGATTTACCGGTACCATTCGCACCGACAATCCCGATTCGGTCACCAGGTTTGATTAAAAATGAGAAATCAGTGATTAATTTGTTCGTGTCGTAGCCTTTTGAAATGTTGTGCAATTCGAGCACTTTTTTTCCTAATCGTGTTGAACCAACACCGAATTCGAGCTCCGATTGATCTGTCGCGAACGTTTTTGTTTGCATCTCACCAATCCGCTCAATTCTAGCTTTTTGCTTAGTCGAGCGAGCACGTGCCCCTCGTTTGAGCCAGGCCATTTCACTTCTCAACACATTGGCGTGCTTCTGTTCATCTTGCTTTGCTAATTCGAGTCGTTCTGCTTTTTTTGTTAAGTATGTTTCATAATTTCCAGTATATTGATAGAGCTGACCGAGATCAAGCTCATAAATTTTCGTTGTCACCCGATTGAGAAAATACCGATCGTGCGTCACGAGCATAACCGCCCCTTGATAAGTCGGTAAAAATTTCTCCAACCACTCAATTGACTCGTGATCTAGGTGGTTCGTCGGCTCATCAAGAATCAGCAGATGTGCTGGCTGGACGAGCGCTTTTGCTAAGGCGACTCGTTTCTGTTGTCCTCCAGATAAAGTGTTGATTTTTTGATCAAATTGATGAATGCCCAATTTAGTCAAAATTGTTTTTGCCGTCGTCGCAGCATCCCACGCGTCCTGTTGATCCATTTTTGTTTGCATCTTTGTGAATGTCGCTTGCGCATCTGGATCGGTCGGATTTTTACCTAAGTTTAACAACGCTTGTTCATACTCACGAAGAATCGTCATCACTTCTGATTCACCAGCAAAAATCTCAGCCAACACTGTTCGGTCATGGTTCAGATTTGGCTCTTGTGATAAATAGGCAATCTTAAAATCACGCGCATGGTTGAGTGCCCCATGATCACGATCCTCTATTCCGGCAATCACCTTTAACAGCGTCGACTTCCCCGTCCCATTCACACCAACAATTCCAATGCGATCGCGATTTTGGATTGAAAAAGATAGTTGATTAAATAAAGTTTTTTCTCCATACGTCTTAGTTAAGTTTTCAATTGCTAAAATCTCCATCTAACGATCCCCCACTTCTCTTGCTAGTATAATACAGACACGTTATTCGAACAAATTTTATAATTAATCATTTGATTGAGGAAATTGCAGACAAGTTAGAGAAAATACAGACGAATTTAGTGAAATGCAGACAAGTCAGAGGAAATACAGACGAGTTCGGCGAAATGCAGACAAGTCGGAGGAAATACAGACAAGTTTAGCGAAATGCAGACAAGTCAGAGGAAATACAGACGAGTTCGGCGAAATGCAGACAAGTCAGAGGAAATACAGACAAGTTCAGTGATTTGTGCACAACTTAGTTGAAATGTGCACTTGTTCCTCTCTCAAGCTAAAACAGATGAAGCAAACTTAGTTGCTCCATCTGTTGTGGTGAGTTTTTTATAAAATTGGTGAAATCAATCTGGCGATTGATTCTTTAAACTTAATCCACGCAGATCTCTGTTGGTAAGCTTCATATGTTAGTAATTCTGATTTCTTCATATCTTCTTCAAAGTGAGCGAGCAATCGTTGCGTTACTTCTTCGCTGTAGAGAAAGGCGTTGACTTCAAAGTTCAATCGGAAGCTCCGAACGTCAATATTCGCTGTTCCAACTGAGGCGATTTTTCCATCGACCATAATTGTTTTGGCGTGGAGGAAGCCATTTTGATAAATATAAACTTTTGCGCCAGCTTCGAGCATGTTGCCAATATAGGAATATGTCGCCCAGTAAACGAATGGGTGGTCTGGTTTATTTGGGATCATAATTCGGACATCGATGCCGGATAGGGCAGCGATTTTTACGGCGTCGGCAAGACTTTCGTCTGGGATAAAGTATGGTGTCTGAATGTAAACATAGTCTTCCGCTTCCATCAACAATTTGATGTAACCATATTTGATTTGCTCCCAGTCTGAGTCCGGGCCACTTGAAACAATTTGCATTCCGACGTTTCCTTGTGGTTCTGCTCGATAATAGGATGAATCATAGAGGATCAGTTGGTGCTTCGATGCTTGATTCCAGTCTAAAATAAAGCGAGTTTGGATGCTACGGACGGATTCCCCTACGATACGTAAATGTGTGTCGCGCCAGTATCCGTACTTCTTAACTTTTCCGAGATACTCATCGCCGACATTAAATCCACCGATATAGCCAATTTTCCCATCAATCACAACGACTTTACGATGATTTCGGTAGTTAATTTTGAAATTGATTTTTGGAATTAATGACGGGAAAAATGCCTCAACAATGACACCTGCTTTTTTTAATTCCCAAATAAATTGTGGACTTAATTTTCGCGAGCCAAAATCATCATACAAAAAACGAACGGATACACCTTCCTTGGCTTTCAGTTTTAGGACATCGGCAATCTTTCGGCCTAAGTTGTCATCTCGATAGATGTAATATTGAATATGAATGTGATCCTCTGCTGCAATTAAATCTTTGATCAGCTGATCAAATTTTGCCTGTCCATCGTTAAAAATTTCCACTTCATTTTCTTGAGTCAAAATCGCATCATTATTGCGTAAATGTAAGTAAAACAGGTCAATATTATCTTGATAAAGTTCTGGGATTGGGAAGCTTCCTTCATCAAGTAATTGCAACTGATTTTCAACTGCTTTTTTTACACCTAGTTTACTTTTGTTATCCCAAATAAAAAGTTTCTTTCGGCTCAGTTTTCGACCAAAAATTAAATAGAGAAAAAAGCCAAAGATCGGTATAAACGTGATGACAAGAATCCAAGCCCAAGTCGAGGTTGGATTTCTGTGTTCAAGAAACACCAACACAATGACTAAGAGAAAGTTAAAAATAAAAATAAGTTCAGTAATCCCCAATGTATTTCTCCTCCCATCACTATTCATACATAATATACCACACCACTCAATAAATGTTCACTATTTTCGTTTGTTTTAAAGAAAAAACGCTTTTGATCGCCGTAAGGACGTGAATCAAAAGCGAATCACCCAATTGAGTGGGTGAATTTTTGACTAATCAATTGATAGGTCTCTTTTTTTAATCACTTGTTTCTTGGCTTTTACTTTAAGTAAGCCTTGCTGAAAATCTGCTTGTAATGTTGATGGGATAATCGTGCCTGGGAGATTGATGATGCTTTCGCGAGCGCGATGGAATTGTTTTGATTGGTAGTAATCTCTTTGGTCGTCTTTTATTTCTTGGTGTTTGTCTTCTGTGACGCGGACGATTAGTCGGTTGTCTCTAATTAAGAGTTGGATTCGATCTTTGCTGATGCCGGGTAATTGATATGTGACAATCCATTCCTGATCGGTGTTTTTGACATATGTGGGAATTTGTCTGTTTTGAAAAAATTGGTCGATCGATGCAAGCAAACTATCATCGGGGTAGCGTTGAAATAGGCTATCCATTTTTTTGACCCAGTCGCGGGCGATTTTCAGAAAGTCCTGATCATGTTCGGTCATTTTCCTCACACTCCTATCTTCAATTAATTTATGCATTGGGTTAAATAAATGTTAATTTGTCTAAATAGTTTAAATTTTTTAAAAAATCACTTGACGGATGAGAAAATCTACTCTATAATCCTTAATAATATATATAGCTCTTATCAAGAGTGGCTGAGGGAATAGGCCCTGTGAAGCCCGGCAACCTACGTGAAAGAAAGGTGCTAAATCCTACAGATTATTAATCTGGCAGATAAGACGAGGCTAAGACACCGCAAACCTCTTCTTACCTAAGGAGAGGTTTTTTTGTAAATAGGGTTGTACATACACAATTGGAGGAGGAGATTCAAAATGACAAAAAGTAATTTTCGCTCGACTGGTGTAGAAACGCAATTAATTCATGGGGGACAGCAGGTTGATCCAACGACCCAATCCCGGGCCGTTCCGATCTATCAAACAACTTCATATGTGTTTCGCGATACTGAGCATGCCCAGAACTTATTCGGCTTGGCTGAACCAGGTAATATTTATTCGCGAATTATGAACCCAACGCTTGATGCATTTGAGCAGCGTGTGGCGCTTTTAGAAGATGGTGTTGGTGCAGTGGCTACTGCTTCAGGAATGTCAGCAATTACGTTAGCGATTTTTAATATTGCTGGTACAGGCGATGAAATCATTACCGATAGTAATCTTTATGGTGGAACTTATAATTTATTTAAGCAAACTTTACCTAAGTATGGCATCAATGTTGTCTTTGTTGATGGAACAGATCCAGAGAACTTCAGAGCTGCGATCACGGATAAGACGAAAGCAATTTTTGCTGAGACGATTACGAACCCTTCATTACATGTATTTGATATTGAGGCAGTTGCTGATATCGCACATGAAAATGGCATTCCATTACTAATTGATAATACATTTGCTTCACCTTATGGCGCTAAACCAATTAAATGGGGTGCAGATGTTGTGATCCACTCTGCAACAAAATGGATTGGTGGTCATGGTACCTCAATTGGTGGAATTGTTGTTGATGCTGGTCGTTTCGATTGGACGCAAGGACGATTCCCAGGGTTTACTGAACCAGATGAGTCATACCACGGTGTTCGATTTGGTACAGATGTAGGTCCAGCTGCTTTTGCTTTGAAATTACGCGTTCAATTATTGCGTGATATCGGTCCAGCTCTAAGTCCACAAAATGCCTTTTATTTCTTACAAGGACTTGAGACACTTAATTTAAGAGTGAAGCGACATTCAGAAAATACTGAAAAGGTTGCTCAATATTTAGTTAACCATCCAGAAGTTGAGTGGGTCAATTATCCAGGTCTAGAGTCACACCCTTCTCATGAGTTAGCGAAAAAATATTTAATTGATACGTATGGTTCAATTATTACCTTTGGTGTGAAAGGTGGCCGTGAAGTTGGTCGAAAAGTGATTGATAACATTGAATTGTTCTCTCACGTTGCTAACGTTGGGGATGCAAAATCATTAATCATTCACCCAGCTTCAACAACACACCAACAGCTTGATGCAGAAGGATTAAAAGCGAGTGGTGTATCTGAATCACTCATTCGTTTATCTGTTGGTTTGGAGAGTTTTGATGATATTGTTGCTGACTTGGATCAAGCAATCGCAAAAGCAACTGATACAGAACCAACAATCAAGCCAACACTTGATGATGCCGTTCGCTGGGTGCTTGACTCACCGTTTGCTCGTGAAGATGGTGGCATTCGTCCGAAGAATATTGTCGTTGCAGGCGATCAGTCAAAACATAATTGCTTGAAAAAACTTGCTAACTTAGGTTTTAAATTTACTGATTTAGCGGCTAATGACCAACCGATTGATTTATTGTTTGTGTCTGATCCGAGTGTGATTGATCAGTTACCAGCTGACGCAAAGCTCGTTTGGTTTAGAACAAAAGATGACTATAGCGCATTGAAGGCACAAGCAGAAGAAAATAATCAATTTTACGTTGAAGATCAATGCCTATTCGGCGCAGCCAAACAAGTCCGCGCCAACCCTAAGCATGATTAATTATAAGTAAAGAAGCACTTTAACTACCGCAGCTGAAATATACTCCCTTTCCGCGGGCACGGCCTCAGCTAACTAATTAAAGCAAAAATCGCTTTAATTAGTGGATCTTCGGACTCGTGCTGGGACTGCGGTTACTCGTCCCACTGAAGCCATTTGTTCCCGCAGGAGTGTCGCATATTTCATCTGCTAGATGGTAAGAGTTCAATAATCATGAACTCTTACCTTTTTTATTTTGATTATAATGCTCGTCGTTATTCCCTGATCCAGAGTGAAAATCATCGGGGTATTACATACATAATCTAGTCATTTAAGAAGATCCGTTTTATTTTCTGGGAGAACGGGAATAAATATGATCATACAATTATATTGAATGGGTGTTAGCTGATGACGCGACGACGAAGAAAACAATTATTTTGGACTGGCTTATCAATATTGATACTGGCTGGTTTTCTATATTTACTCCTCAGACCAAATCCAATTTACCAAACGACAATCACAGAACCAGATCAAGAACCGATTGATGAAGTAATCAGTCAAGTCGAAAGTATGGATGAAGAAGTTCAAACCGCTACAAACGATCTATCGCAAAGTTTAAAAGATGCAGTCGAGCAAACGATCAATGTTTTCACACAAAATGACTACTACGTAACGGCGATTGGTGATTCCTTAACACAAGGGGTTGGTGATGAAACAAATCGAGATGGCTACTTATCGACCGTGAAACGGCGTCTTTCGGCGATGGATTACCGTGTTCGAATTGAAAACTTCGGGCATCGTGGTTTTCAGACGGGGCAAGTCATCGATCGGATTAAAGAAGAGAGTGCTGTGCAACGTTCACTTCGACGCGCCGATATTGTTTTGCTGACTGTTGGTGCAAATGATATTTTGCAAATTGTTCGTGATAATATTTTGAATTTAGATGAGGCTGCTTTTGATGCAGAAATCGATGCTTATAAAATGCGATTAGGAGAACTAATCGATTTAATCTTGTCATATAATGAAGATGTAGAAATTTTTCTGATTGGCTTTTATAATCCGTTTGAAGGTTATTTTGATGAGATTGAGGCGCTAGAAGAGATTTTAGTCGACTGGAATAATGTAGGTGAATCGATGTTTGAGAGTTATCAGACGGGACATTTTATTCCGATTCATGATTTATTTCAAATTGATCAGGTGAATTTGCTTGCTAATGATAATTTTCATCCGAATGAAACGGGTTATTCTTTAATCGGGGCACGTGTATTAGAGGCTATTTTACCAATTTTTGAGCAATTAATTTCAGAAGGTGACATGCAAATGATCGATGGGAATACGTCGGTTGAATAAATTAAGTAGACAGGATAAGGAGGCGTAATTTTGAAACAACGAAATTGGCAGATGTATTTTCTAATTTTATTTGGCGCCAATCTAGTTATCATAACAGTTATCGCTATTTTTATTTTCTCAACGCCACCGCAATCCGATCCTTTACCTAATCCGATCTCTGTTGATGAGCCTGGTGCGGAATTTAAAGTCGAGGCAACGAAAGAAGACTTAAATCAATTAATTAATGACTATTTAGGGCAAGTTATCCAGGCTGACTCAGCTAATTTCTCCGTTCAGATCGATCAAGACATCCATCTCTACGGGACCTTTTCTGCTTTTGGTGTGCCGATACCGATTAATATTCGCATGGATCCAGATGTCCAGCCAAATGGAGATTTGGTTTTACTTATTACTGAAATGTCTCTTGGTTTGCTGAATTTACCAAAGGATCGAATTCTACATTATTTTAACCGACAAGTTGATACACCAGCGTGGATCTTTTTAGATTCGACCAATGAACAAATCTATGTCGCGGTCACTCAAATAAATATTCAAAGTAACATTCGTTTTAGCATGCAAGAGCTGGATTTAACGGATGAAAATATATCTTTTTCAATTAAAATTCCTCGTGCAGGTGCTGTCGTAAATTAAATTCATTTAAACGAATAAAATAGCTAACTTATCCAACGATAAGTTAGCTATTTCAATTTTACTAACGTCCCCAATTCAACGTAATATCACCGATGTCAGTTGATGCATTAAGTCTTGGAATCTCTTTTTCTGACGTAGAGCGAATCTCAACGATAGGATCATCTACACCTTTGACATCCCCTAACTCCGCTTCCAAACGTAGTGAGTAAAACTCCGGTTCTTCTGGGATGCGGATCTTAATATTGCCAACATCAACGTATGCTTCAACATTCCCCTGCCATTCAATTAAATCAAGGTTAATCTTACCGACATCAGCTGATAAATACCAGTCTCCCGCTGCATCAATTAAATCAATTTCTCCAACATCAACTTCCACACTTCCGCTAGTTAACACAACGTTCTGTCCTTCCAGATCTCCAACATTAATCACACCAGTAAATTGGTCTAATGCCAGATCATTAATGCGGATTTTGCCAACATCAACTAACGCTTCAATTGAACCATTAAATGATTCGGGAATCCCAATACGGACAGTCAGATTATGATGATTCCAAAAGGGGAAAATATTAACTTTGAAAAATCTTGATTTGTGATCAACCGTAATTAATAATCGATCACCAGATTCCTTAACTTCTAACAGCTCATCGATTGACTTGTTACTTTTTCCACGGACATCAACTTGAATTGTCTCTTCATCCGTCGGGAAGAAATAAACATCAGCTAGATCACTCTTAATATCAATCGCATCAATCTCCTTATTCTCAACCTCAATTGATCGCTCTACCGTATCAATTCTGCTTCGCCCAATTAATTGATTCCAGTTAAAAATCGTTCCCAACACACCTATGACTAAAATCGCCAAGCCAGCTAAAGCGAATTTTTTCATCTTTACCTCCCCCTTACCATTCGATTCATCGCATCAAAATAGGCACGCGTTAAACGACTAGCCAACTTTGATAAATAATGCATCGCAACAAAAAGTAAAATTCCAAGACCTACTGCAGCTAAAATCGGGTAGAACTCTGGAAAAATAAGCGCCCCATCGTACCAAAAAGCAATTAATGGTGTGGCCATTAGCACAATCGAACTAATCCAAATTCCTATTCCCGCAAAAAAGATCCCGATCGCAGGCCCTAATACAAACATCAGATTGACGATAATTAAAATAATTAGTAATAAATAATTGATTGGTTGATCTTGATCTTGTCGAGCTGATGTTGTCCGCTGATCTCGATTAACGACATCAACCTCTTCTCGATCAGGCTCAATTTGGTCGGCATAAATCGCCAGTTCTTTTTCGGCATTTGCTTTCGGTCTCCCTAACAACAAAATCGTATCCTCTTCCGAGCGTTCTCCATCAAACTGATCACGATAATGATCAATAATCTGCTTTTGTACATCGCTAGGTAATGAACGTAAATAGTAAGCTAATTCCTGTAAATAGCGTTTTTGATTCATGATGTCCTCCTCCTAGTCAAAACTTTTCTCTACTAATTTGTGTTCATGCGCGTAAATCGCAGCTTGTGTCCGGTCGGCAACCTCTAACTTACTAAGTATATTGCTAACATGGACTTTCACTGTTTTTATAGCAATAAAAAGTTGATCAGCAATCTCTTGATTTGTTTTTCCAGATGCAATAAGAAGTAAAATTTCTCGTTCTCGAGCTGTTAAATCTTCATGTAATTCAGGTTCGGCGTCACCACGCATTTTCGCCATCATTTTGCTCGTCACTTCTTGTTCAAAAACAGATTCTCCCCGAGCCGTTCTCCGAATCGCATCAGCAATATCACTTGCTTTCGATGTTTTTAAAACGTAGCTTGTCGCTCCCGCTTCAATTGCGGGATAGACTTTATCATCATCAACAAAACTTGTCACCATCAAAATTTTTGCTTCCGGCCATGCTGCAATAATTCTTTTTGTTGCCTCGATCCCATCCATTTTATCCATCACAATATCCATTAAAATTAAGTCTGGTCGCAATTCCAGTGCTAGCTTCACACCATCCTCACCATTCGAGGCCTCTGCAATGACTTCAATATCTTTTTGTGTTTTTAAAAATGTTGTGACACCGATTCGAACCATTTCATGATCGTCGACAAATAATACTCGAATCATCTTCTCACTCCTCACGATTTAACGGAACGTGGACCGTAATCTTTGTCCCTTGATTTGGTAAACTAACAATTTTGAACTGCCCACCCATTTCTGTCGTTCGTTCTTGCATATTGGCAAGTCCATATGAACCTGATAAAGCCTGGTCTGGATCAAAGCCTATTCCATCATCAATCACGGTTAAAATAGCGATATGATCACGCTTGATAAATGATACATTAATTTGATTTGCTTTCGCATGTCTAAGTGCATTCGATAATGACTCTTGTAAAATGCGAAAGAGGTTATCTTCGACTGCTCGATTGAGCGAGATCTCCTCTGTTTGCCAATTAATTTTGAGGGGAACTTTTTCAACTAATTCTGAAATCAACTGATCAATCCCTTCTTTTAAAGATTGATTTCTTAACGCAATTGGACGTAAATGAAGGAGTAGAGCGCGCATTTCTAACTGAGCTTGTTGAATCATTTGTTCAATCTGCTCTAATGGTTGCTCAATTTGATCAACACTTTCTATCGCTAACTCATTGATCGCAGAAACGAGCATCGATGCGGCGAACAATTCCTGACTGACTGAATCATGCAGTTCACGCGCCAATCGATTCCTTTCTTCTGTCAATCGCGCCTCTATTTTTTCCTCTTGATCTTCAAGTTGCTCACTGATAACTGCTTGCATTCTCTTAGTTATTTGACCAAGTTGTAGTTGAAGCTCACTGATTAATTCTAGCGTTTGATTGATCAGTTGATTTTTTTCAGTATCTAGTAAGTTTGTATCTGTTTTTCCGGTTAAAACTTGGTTTAATTTTTCATTAATAATGCGTACTTGGCTTTTTTGGTTTTGATATGTGACAAATCCAAAAATAGATCCGATCACGATAATTATAAAAATAATTAGAAACAAGATTGGTAAACCAACAAAGCTTTGGAACCAAAGTAAACGCCAGTCTAAAATGTCATACTGCTGAAACAGTAATAATAGCAACGTGATGACCAGTGAGGCTGCGAAGAAAATACCTCTAGCAATCGCCTTTCTCATCCTCGTACCACCTCGATCTTTCCAGCAATCATCGATGTATAAATTTTCACACGTTGATTCGCTTGGTGATAATTTTTAGTTTGGTAATGAATCACTCGATTCGTGATCTGATCATATCCATAACCAAAAATATCAACTGATCCAAGGAAAACAGAATGATGGATACTCACTTCAACATCGTATGGGACAATGATTTTTATCGTCCCAGCAAGGTGACGAATTAAAATTAATGGCTCGCCCTTCGGCAAAACAGTCTGGGTTAAATCAATCACCGTTTCACCAAAAAGTGTCTGGCTATTATAGTCTTGCCATTGATAAGCCTGTTCACCAAGTTTTTGACCACCAAACCATTTGTTTGAATATAAGATTTCAGTTTCTTCGATTGGCTCATCATCAAATTGAACGGCACGAGCTGTCTGTTTCGTGTCTGATTGGTTTTGCACATATTGAATGATAAACCAAATGATCAGGACACCAAATAAAATTCTGAAGAAAATTCGATCGAGCAAAATCGATGCAATAATAATCATCACAATCCAGAAAGTCACCCGATAAGGTTCCCGGTAATAGCGCTCCCAAGAATAGTATGCAATTGCACCCAAGAGAATTAACCATAAGATTTGGTTTGAACTGAAGAAGATAAATTCAAATAGAAACACAGCCGAACAGATTATGATTAAAATTTGAATTGGTTTTTTATCAAATAAGTTATGCATAAGCGTTCTCCTTTGTCTTTAGAATGAAACACTTGATTTGATAATTTAATTTTAGCGCTCTTTTTAGGATTATGTAATGATCTTGAGTTATATTTATAACTAAGACTTGAGGCTTAATAAGGGGGGTGTTGATAACATGAGGTTATTTGAAGAAACTTCGCGTTGTGATTTCTGCACAGGTTCAAGAAAATACAGACGAGTTCGGCGAAATACAGACAAGTCGAAGAAAATACAGACGAGTTCCACGAAATGTAGACAAGTCGGAGAAAATACAGACGAGTTCAGCGAAATGTAGACAAGTCGGAGAATAATTGATATTTTTAAGACTATCTAATGATTATTAAAAAGCTTAGCAGGATTTTCTGCTAAGCTGATCGTTTAGAGACGGAAGTACCGCCATGTTTTGATGACGCGTTTTGTTGTGCGCTTGACTTGATAATTCATAAAATAATAATAAATGCTGAAAGTTTGGCGCATTGATCCAGTAACTTCGTCTTCAGGTTGATAATTGAAATAAGGATATTGATTTAACTCACCTTGATAAACCAATTGTAATTGTTCCCAATTACGTAAATCTTGTGGCCGAATCAGGCCGGCTGGTTTTGCATTATGATAGATCCCACACTCTTTAAGTAACGTCGCGACAAATTGAGAACAGAAAAATGCATTGTGGCGATGAAACTCAATATTCATCATGACTCCAAATAAACCTAAAAAATTATAACGATATAAGTGCTCTTGCGCTTCCATAAGTAAAAGTTTTTCCCTTAATTGATCATATTCCTGTTCAGTAACCTTCAATTGATAGATTGCACAGTTCGAATGAAGAAAGAATGGCAAATTAATATTCTCTCTTACAAATCCACCAATGAAAGGGTTCTTTGGTCGCTTTCGTCCAAAACTGTATACGAGATCGAGTGATTCATCAAGTGAGATTGAGACGTGATTAAAAGATGTTCTTGTGTATAAATCTATCGTTCTTGCAAGCATTGTACCAGTACTTGAAAATAATAAATAGATGTTTTTTGTTTTCATCTTAGCCTCCTCCCTATCTCTATAGACAGATATTTAAACAAAAAAGTTTCATAAATTTATCATCATTATACAGAATCCTTTTACAATTAGATAGCTAAATTTGAATTCCCAGCAAATATACGTCTCTAGCAGTAGAGTTTGTGATAAAATAAGATTCATCGTTCAAAAAAATATTTTGCTTTTACAAAGAAAGGAATGATTGGTTATGTTGAAGGATTTTAAGGAGTTTATCGCCCGTGGTAATGTGTTAGATTTAGCGGTTGGGATTATTATTGGCGCTGCTTTTAGTAGCATTGTTTCTGCTTTAGTAGACAATGTGATTATGCCTCTGATTGGATTGATCATGGGCGGAATTGATTTTTCGTCTTTAGCGATTACTGTTGATGATGCGGTGATTGAATATGGTTTATTTATTCAGAGTATTGTTGACTTTTTAATTATTGCCTTCTCGATCTTTATTTTTATTCGTTTGATTAATTCGGTTAAGCGGAAAAAAGAAGCGGTTGAAGAAGAGGTCGTGGAAGAAATCGATGAGCAGACTGTACTGCTGACTGAGATTCGTGATTTATTGAAAGAAAAATAAAGATCATTCATTGAAAACAACCCAAACATCAAAAAGGTTTGGGTTGTTTTAATTACTTTTATTCTTGCTTAAATTTTTTCAATGCGTCAGCTAAAGCTGTGTTAGTGAATTCTTCTTTATTATTTTGCTTCATATATTTATTTACATCACGTTTTGAGGCGCGTTGTTGGTTATTGTTTGCTCTGCGCTTTTGAAATGCAGATAATTTCTCACGATGCCCGCATTTACAAGAAAATGTTTGCGCCTCACCTGTCCCTCGTAACTCCATCCGTTTATAACATTTTGGACAGCGGGCATTTGTCGTTCGGGCAATCTGTTTTTTCTCACCACATTCACGATCCTGACAAACGAGCATCCGTCCGCGCTTACCATTAACTTCAAGCATCAATTTACCACAATTTGGACATTTCGTTCCGGTAATATTATCATGCTTAAACGTGCTATCCGTGTTTTTAATTTCGCTCACAACTGTCCGTGTATAACGTTTCATTTCTTTAATAAACGCGTCTTTTTTTAACTGTCCTGATGCAATCGCCGCTAACTGATCTTCCCATTCAGCCGTTAAAACAGGTGAACGTAGATCAGCAGGCACAAGCTCTAACAGCTGACGACCTTTTGAAGTTGTGAAAATATATTTACCCCGACTTTCAATATAGTGGGTATTGAACAACTTATCGATAATGTCCGCCCGCGTTGCCACCGTGCCAAGACCACCTGATTGTTGCAGCGTTTCAGTTTGTTTACTGCTTCCAGTATCAATATATTTTGCCGGATTTTCCATCGCTTGAAGTAATGTTCCCTCAGTGAACCGCTCAGGTGGTGACGTCTCGCCTTCTGTTAATTGAACAGTCAACTCAATCGGATCACCCTCTTTAAGTGCCGGCAAGCGAGTCTGATCACCTGGATCTTGATAGAGCATTTTCCAGCCGGGATCAATGACATTATTTTCATTTAAAGAAAATAACTCACCTGCAATCGTAACTTCTACTTTCGTCTGCTCAAAACGATATGGCGCTGATAACACTGCCAAAAAGCGCTTAATGACAAGATCATAAATTTTCCGTTCCCGATCATCGAGTTTCGCCAGCATCACCGGTTCCTCAGTTGGAATAATCGCATGGTGATCAGTAACCTTTTTATCATCAACATATGATTTATTTGCCTTAATGCCTGACTTTAAAATCGTTCGAGCTGCAACCTGATACTCACCAACCGCACACGCATCGACCCGATCCTTCAACGTCGGGACAATATCACTTGATAAAAACTTCGAATCCGTTCGCGGATAGGTCAACACCTTATGCTGCTCATACAACTTCTGCATAATTGACAACGTCTGCTTCCCAGAATAACCGAACGCCTTATTTGCCTCCTGTTGTAACGACGATAAATCATGCAGAGGTGGCGCAAAGCTTCTTTTTTCCGTCCGCTTGATTGACTGAATTTTTGCCTGCTTGCCTTTAAGTGTAGCAAGCAGTTTATCAGCTTTTGTTTTGTCAAAAATTCTCCCTTGATTGTTTTGATCGTGCCAATTTAATCGCAAACCTGATCGATTCTCAGCTTTTATGCCATAGAACTTCCGCGGTTTAAACTGATTAATCTCTTTTTCACGCTCGGCGATCATGGCTAAGGTAGGTGTTTGCACGCGACCACTAGAGAGCTGCGCATTATGTGTCGTTGTTAGGGCTCGTGTCGCATTTAAGCCGACATACCAATCCGCTTCAGACCTCGCTGCGGCAGCTTGATAAAGTGAATCATATGCGTTGCCTGGTTTTAATTTTGCAAAGCCATCACGAATCGCTTTATCAGTTACCGAAGATATCCACAGACGTTTGATCGGCTTATTGATCCGTGCTTTTTCTAGAATCCAGCGGGCGACTAACTCCCCTTCTCTCCCAGCATCCGTTGCGATCACAATCTGGCTAACGTCGTTTCGGTTCAGTAGTTTTTTCACAGTTTGAAATTGTTTGTTCGTTTGGCGAATGACGACGAGCTTGAGTCGATCTGGAAGCATCGGTAAATCTTCTGAGCGCCATTGTTTGTATTTGGGGTCGTATGCTTCTGGATCAGCTAGCGTGACGAGGTGCCCGAGTGCCCATGTGACGATATATTTTGCTCCTTCGAAATAACCGTTTCGTTTGTTTTGGCAATTTAATACACGTGCCATGTCACGACCAACGGAAGGTTTTTCTGCGAGTACAACTGTTTTACTCAAAAAATCAATCCTTTCTTTCCCTATTCATTAAGGGTAAACTGCTTAAATATAAAAAATGACGTATAGGTAATAAAAGATAATTAAGACAACTAAAATCGACACGTTCATCAGTGTGATATAGGCTCGCTTTGGTTGATCAGTTTTATTCCACTGAAACCAGGCGCGAATCAGTTCCATAATAATAAATAGAACGGGAAAAATGATGTATGGTGACGCAACATCGAACATATTTGCTTGTACGAGATCGGTCATCGTAAATAATAAAAACAAGATTAAAAATAGAATCGATAGGCCTAAATCGATTTTTTGGTGTTGGTTGTTAACAAATCTGCCTGTGCCTGAAGGTAATTTCTTTAGTTCGAATTTTTTGGCCAGAACTCTTTTAATGATAAATTGAAACACAACGAGTAGAACTAAAATTAAGAAAAACGTGATAACTGTCATAGTGCCTCCTTCTAGAACGTCTTTTACTAAATGATAGCAATTTGTGCTTGATTAGTAAATAAAGAGCTTGTATTTTGTGCTCATTTGCAATAATAAAAACGAATCGTATGTAAACAAAAACCTCCTACTTATAGGAGGTCGATTGATATTTTATTTAAAAACTTTCACGCGATCTGCGATTGGTTGTTGTTCTTTAGCTGGGCGTTCACCTTCTGGTTTACCGAATGGCATTTGGCCGCGTAGCAACCAATCTTCAGGAATACCCCATTCTGCTTGAACTGCTTGATCGACTAATGGGTTGTAGTGCTGTAGTGTTGCGCCTAAGCCTTCATTTTCAAGTGCTGTCCAAACAACATACTGCAACATACCTGATCCTTGCTCTGACCAAATTGGGAAGTTGTCAGCATATAGTGGCATTTGCTCTTGTAGGCCGCGAACAATTGACTGATCTTCGAAAAATAGGACTGTTCCATATCCTGCTTTGAAGCCGTTGATTCTTGCTTCTGTTGCTGGGAATTCATTTTCTGGAACAATTTTTTTCAATTCTGCTTTTGTTAATTCCCAAAACTTATCACTTTCTTGATTGAATAAAACAACAACGCGTCCACTTTGTGAGTTAAACGCATAAGGTGTGTGTTCGATTGCAAATTGAACAACTTCCTCGATTCTTTCTTCTGATACTATTTTCTGATCGGAAATCTGATACACAGAGTAACGATCTGCAACTGCTTGGTAAAAATCTTTTGCCATAATAAATCCTCCCTAAATTTCTTCTCTATAAAAGACGTACTTGACTATCATTCCACTTTTTCTAAAATAAATAAAGAAATATGCTTAGCTTTTTTATCGGATTAATTTTAAGAGTGATAATTGACTTAACGTGCCATTTAGCATAAGCTAGGCACAGGTTATATATTTTGGAGGAATGGACTATGTTACAAGTATCGAATGTTAGTTTACGTTATGGTGATAAAAAATTATTTGAAGATGTCAATATTAAATTTACCGCGGGGAATTGCTATGGTTTAATCGGAGCAAATGGTGCTGGAAAATCAACATTTTTAAAAGTATTATCTGGTGAAGTTGACCCACAAGCTGGACATGTATCATTAGAAAAAAATAAACGAATGGCTGTTTTAAAGCAAGATCATTTCGCTTATGAAGAATTATCTGTCATTGAAACGGTCATTCGTGGCCATGATCGCCTTTATCAAGTGATGCAGGAAAAAGATGCGATTTATGCAAAGGCAGATTTTACCGAGGAAGATGGGATGAAAGCAGCTGAACTCGAAGGAGAGTTTGCTGAATTAAATGGTTGGGAAGCTGAATCAGATGCTAGTGTTCTATTGAAAGGACTCGGTATCGGGGAAGATTTACAAGAAAAGAAAATGGCTGAGCTCACCGGTTCTGAAAAAGTCAAAGTCTTACTTGCTCAAGCGCTATTCGGATCACCTGATATTTTACTGCTCGATGAGCCAACAAACCACTTAGATATTCAAGCAATTCAATGGTTAGAAGAATTTTTAATTAACTTTGAAAACACAGTTATTGTTGTCTCGCACGACCGCCACTTTTTAAACAAAGTGTGTACGCATATTGCCGATGTTGATTTTGGAAAAATTGAGCTTTACGTTGGAAACTATGATTTCTGGTATGAGTCAAGCCAGCTTGCGTTAAAAATGTCACAGGATCAAAATAAGAAAAAAGAAGAGAAAATTAAGGATTTACAAAACTTTATCGCACGCTTTAGTGCGAATGCATCGAAATCGCGTCAAGCGACATCAAGGAAAAAAATGCTTGAGAATATTACTTTAGATGATATCAAGCCATCTTCTCGTCGTTATCCTTACGTTGCTTTCAAACCGGAGCGTGAAATCGGTAATGATTTACTTCGTGTTGAAGGCTTAACGAAGACAATCGATGGCGTTAAAGTGCTTGACAACGTTAGTTTTACTTTAAATCGTGAAGACAAGGTCGCTTTTGTTGGACCAAATGACATCGCAAAAACGACACTATTTGATATTTTAACAGGTAAACTTGAAGCAGACTCAGGTTCTTACACGTGGGGAATTACGACGACACAGTCATATTTCCCGAAAGACAACAGTGAGTTTTTTGAAAATAGTGATCTGACATTAGTCGAATGGCTTCGTCAGTATTCACCAGAAGATGAAACAGAAACGTTCTTACGTGGTTTCCTAGGACGAATGTTATTTTCAGGTGAGGAAGCGTTGAAAAAGGCGAGTGTTTTATCCGGTGGTGAGAAAGTTCGTTGTATGCTAGCAAAAATGATGCTCTCAAGTGCGAACGTCCTTCTGCTTGATGAGCCGACAAACCACTTAGATCTAGAATCGATTACAGCAGTGAATAACGGTTTGATCAATTTTAAGGGAGCACTTTTATTCACGTCACATGACCACCAATTTATTGAGACAATTTCAAATCGATTAATTGAGCTTACACCAAATGGGGTCATTGACAAACAAATGAGTTATAGCGAGTATGTGAGTGATCGCAAATTACAAGCAGAAATCAAATCATTATATGCTTAAAACAGGGATAACTATCCCTGTTTTTTCTTTTAAATTCACATAATTGTCAAACATAATTGTGACAACTTTGTGAATTTTATTTTTCCAATCCCGACAAAATGCGAGCTGATCATGTTCTAAAAAAAAGATTGTGAAAAGTCTTACAATTAGTTGATTACTTTACATACTTGCGGGTATAATAAGTGTTAATAGCAAATATATACGTTCATTTTTCGCTCACTTGTGAATCATTATGTGAAGAAATGAACGATTATTAGGAGGACAAAATAATGAAAGTTGCGGTAATTGGTTGTACACATGCTGGGACAGCAGCGATTAAAAATACGTTAACTCTTTATCCAGATGCTGAAATTGACGTTTTTGAAAGAAATGATAACGTCTCATTCCTTTCATGTGGTATTGCACTCTATGTTGGTGGAGTTGTTGAAAAAGCTGAATCGCTTTTCTATGCTTCAGTTGATGGTTTTGAAGATAGAGGGATTAAGATGCACATGGAGCATGATGTTGTTTCTGTCAATATTGCACAAAAGCAACTCGAAGCTAAAGATTTAAAAACGGGTGAAGTGAAGCTTCATTCGTATGACAAGTTAATTATTTCAACAGGTTCATGGCCACTAACGCCACCAATTCCTGGCTTTGATCTTGAGAATGTTGTTCTATGTAAAAACTATGACCACGCAAAAGAAATCATCCGTCGTTCTGAGCATGTTAAACATGTGACGGTTGTTGGTGGGGGTTATATCGGTGTTGAATTAGTCGAAGCATTTGAAGAAAACGGCAAACAAGTCACACTAGTTGATGCGGAATCGAGAATTTTGAATCGTTATTTAGACGAAGCATTCACTAATCCAGTTGAACAATCATTCCGTGACAAAGGTGTGCAATTATTACTGAATGAATTTGTTTCTGGCTTTGAAGGTGACGGTAAAGTCGAAAAAGTGATTACGAACAAGAGTGAGGTTGAAACTGAGCTTGTTGTTATGTGCATCGGCTTCCGTCCAAATACTGATTTATTTAAAGGTCAAATCGAGATGCTACCAAGTGGTGCGATCGTTGTTGACGAGTTTATGGAAACGAGTGCTAAGGATGTTTTTGCAGCAGGTGATTGCTGTGCAGTTCCTTACAATCCAACTGGTAAAGCGGCTTATATTCCGTTAGCAACAAACGCTGTTCGGATGGGAACAATCGCTGCCCAAAACTTAGTTGATCGAAAAGTAAAACATCCTGGTACTCAAGGTACATCTGGATTGAAGATCTATAATCATTACATTGGTTCAACAGGGTTAACTGTAAATGCAGCAAAAGTGAATGATATTGAGGTTCGTTCAGTCGAAATCAAAGAGACTTATCGTCCAGATTTCATGCCTGAGAACAATGTGATTCATTTGAAACTTGTTTATGAAGTGGGTACAACTCGTGTTGTTGGTGCACAAGTTATTTCAGATATTGATTTAACACAAGTGGCTAACACAGTCAGTATCGCAATTGCGAACCAAATGACGATTGAACAGCTGGCACTATCTGATTTCTTCTTCCAGCCACATTTCAACAAGCCGGTAAACTACTTGAATGAAGTTGCACTAAAAGCAGTTCAACAAGAAAATGCAATCGCAAGAGAAGCAGTAACTGCGGGAAATTAAATAATAAAAGCAATCCCCATCAGAGTAGATGATTCTACTTTGGTGGGGATTTTATTTAATAAATATAATAAATCCCTAATTATTCATAGAAGAGGTCGTCATCTGAAGACACTTCGCGTTCCGCGGGGATGGCCTCAGCTAACTTTTGGAGAAAAAATCGCTCCAAAAGTGGATCTTCGGCTCATCCTCGGAAATAAAGACCGATTTCCTTCGTGCGATGTATCGCTGTCGGGGCTTTCCTTGTCCTATTCCCGCTGGAGTCTTCGTGTCTTCAGATGACTATTCATTATTCCGTTCACTTTTTAAGTGAGTGCGTACATATAAACGAAAGGCAGTTATTTAAGCAGTATTACTTACTTTGCGATAAACTATGAATAATTCAGGCTGAATTAAGCTTTTTTTCAAGTCTAAAAAAGCATAGAAAAAGGATCATTTTAATTTCATGATCCTTTTTCAATAAAACATTCAAATTATAATCTTCCAAATCAACTTTTTGTCGCTAAAATCAATTCCTCAATTGTGTCCCGTTCCCCTTCGTGAAGGCTTTTAACAATTTTACTGCCGACGATGACACCATCGCAATAGCTACTAAGCTGTTTGACTTGCTCTGGTGTTGAGACACCGAATCCAGCGATGACTGGTTTGGGGCTGACTTGTTTTAAGTTAGACAAATAATCGCCAATTGAGTCAATGTATTCGTTGCGTTCACCCGTTGTTCCCGTTACAGTGACCGCATATAAGAAACCTCTCGTCTTGGTAGCAATTTTAGTCAGACGCTCTCGTGAACTCGTTAATGTAGCAAGTCTGATCAAAGCGAGATCGTGATCAGCAATCAACTCAGGGATTTCTCCTTCTTCTTCTATTGGCAAGTCCGGAATAATTAATCCTGACACACCCGCTTCTGCACAATCTGCTAAACACTGCTCTATTCCATAAGCAAAAATTGGGTTAAAATATGTCATTAACACAATTGGGATCGACCGTTCACCTTTTGTTGCTTTTAATACTTCCAAGATCGCTCGTAGGCTGACACCTAGAGATAACGCTCGAATTCCGGCTGCTTGGATGACAGGTCCATCGGCAACAGGATCTGAAAATGGAATGCCAAGCTCAATTGCAGTCGCTCCCGCCTCTGCTAAAAATTGAATTTGTTCAGGTAGCTTATCGAGCCCGCCATCACCAGCCATAATATAGGGAATGAAAATTTTATCGCCGTTTGCTAGCGTTTCTTCCAATGCTGTTTCTAGTTTATTGACCGTCAATTTAACTCACCTCCTAATGCTGCTTGAACCGCTTCAACATCCTTATCTCCTCGTCCGGATAGACAGACAATAATCGATTGATCCTTGTTCATCTCTGGGGCGAGTTTTTTCAAATAAGCAATCGCATGGGCACTTTCTAATGCTGGAATGATCCCTTCCGTTTGGGAAAGTAATTTCAGCCCGTCTAGCGCCTCTACATCGGTAATTGATTCGTATCTAACCCGATTAATTTCATTTAGGTGGCTATGCTCTGGACCAACACCCGGGTAGTCTAGTCCAGCAGAAATCGATGTTGCTTCTTGGATTTGACCATGTTCATCTTGAAGTAAATGTGTCATCATCCCGTGTAAAACACCCGTTTTACCGTCTGTTAATGTGGCGGAGTGCTTGCCTGTCTCAACCCCTAAACCTCCTGCTTCAATGCCGTAAATCTTTACTGATTTGTCGTTAATAAATGGATAGAACAAGCCCATCGCATTACTGCCACCTCCGATACAAGCAACAAGTGCATCTGGTAGACCACCAATATCGTCTGAAAATTGCTGTTTCGCTTCATTACCAATCACACTTTGAAAATCACGAACAATTTTCGGAAATGGATGTGGGCCAACAACTGAACCAATAATATAATGGGTGTCCTCTACATTGGCAACCCAGTAACGAAGTGCTTCATTGACGGCATCCTTTAATGTTCCACTGCCTTGATCGACACTAACGACTTTTGCTCCGAGCAACTCCATCCGAAAGACATTTAATTTCTGTCTTTGAATATCTTCTGCTCCCATAAAAATAATACATTCCAAGCCTAGCAGTGCCGATACAGTTGCTGTTGCGACGCCATGTTGTCCCGCACCTGTTTCAGCAACAATTTTTTTCTTACCCATTCGTAATGTTAAGAGTGCCTGACCAAGCGCATTATTGATTTTGTGGGCACCGGTATGGTTTAAATCTTCTCGTTTTAAATAGATTTTTGCCCCACCTAAAGCCTCTGTTAAACGTTCAGCATAATAAAGTGGTGTTTCCCGACCAACATATTGACGCAAATAATTGTCTAGTTCCTCGATAAAAATTGGATCTTTAATCGCATGTTCATAAGCTTCTTCAAGTTCTAACACAGCTGGCATTAACGTTTCTGGAACGAACCTGCCACCGAATGACCCGAAATGACCGGTTAAATCTGGTTTTTGATAATTTGTCATCTGTTTCACCTTGCTCCTTTCGCTATTTGAATAAATTGTTTAATTTTTATGAGATCTTTTTTTCCGTTCGTTTCAACACCACTTGAGACGTCAACACCAATTGGGCTCGCTTCCTGAATCGCACGATCAACATTATCTGCCGTTAAACCTCCCGCTAAAATCATTTTATCTCGAGCAAGTGGGATCGACTCAATGAGACGCCAATCAAACGTTTGACCGCTTCCTGGTTTTGGACCATCTAATAATAGATAGTCAACGACAGGTAAATAGTCGAGCACCTGTTCAAGTGAATCTGCCGTTTGCAGTGATAATGCTTTAATCACAGGCACTTCACTTTTTAAACAAGTTGATACGGACTCCCTACCGTGAAGCTGAACATAATCTAATCGAACTAAGCGTGCGATCTGATTGACGATATGGATTGGTGTATCAACGAAGACACCAACCTTTTTGACGTGATCAGGTAACTGTCGTTGAATCTGATCGACCTGTTCCACCGTCACTTGCCGTTTACTTTGGGCAAAAACGAATCCGATTAAGTCTGCACCTGCTTCAGTTGTAGCGATTGCCTCTTGATATGTTGTTAAACCACATATTTTCACAAGTACCATTTAAACACCTCACTTTAACATGTCTTGAAAGGTTTTTTCTAGATCAGCTGAACGCATTAATGTCTCACCGACAAGGATCGCCTTTGCACCTGCCTGTTTCACACGCCGCACATCATCAGCTGTTTGAAGACCACTTTCACTAATGAGAATTTCCCGGTCGTGATCAATCAACTGTGCCAATCGTTCAGTTACAGCTAAATCAACTGTGAACGTTTTTAAATCACGGTTGTTGACGCCGATTAACTTGGCACCGATTGCTTGAGCCGCTTTAAGTTCTGATTCATCGTGAACCTCAACCAACACTTCTAAACCAAGTTTTTTTGCATGATCATAGAGCTGCTTTAACCGTTCTTCTGTTAAACTCGCAACGATTAACAGAATCAGATCAGCACCATATGAGTAAGCATGGTCAATTTGAATCTCATCGATGATAAAATTTTTATTTAAAATCGGTAGCTCAACCGTTTGTTTTACTTGAGCTAAATCTTGATAGTTTCCTTGGAAAAATTGTCGATCCGTTAGAACAGAAATCATTGAGGCTCCAAGTTCTTGATAAAGTTGCGCTTGTGCTTGCGGATTTAATTTGGCATTGATCATCCCTTTTGACGGTGACGCCCGTTTAAATTCAGCAATCACTTTTAACTGATCGTTCGCTTGACAACGTTCAATAAACGAGCGAATTGGTGTTAAGCGTGGATGTTCTGTCAAATTGAATGTCTGCTTTAATTCAGTCACTTCTTGTTTTTTTACCGCTAAAATTTGCTCTAAAATAGTCATCTCGTCACCTCCGATTTAGTTATCCCTCTCAAACAGTTCAAAGCAGCCCCTGAATCAATGCTTTCTTTAGCAAGCTCGATCCCTTCCTTGATTGTTGATGCTTTTCCACTAGCAAAGATTCCGAGACCTGCATTGAGTAATACAACATCTCGATGCGCACCTCTGTTACCTTTCAATACATTGATCATAATTTCTGCATTTAACTTAGCATCGCCACCTTTGAGTTGATCATTAGCAACGACAGGGAGCCCAACTTCTTCTGGATGGATCGTAAACGGGCGTAGTTTGCTATTTTCTAATAAGACACAATGGTTTACACCAGCCAATGTTGCCTCATCAAAATGTCCCGCACCATTGATCACAAGTGCGCGCTCTCGACCTAATTGTTGGAGTACTTCAGCCATTGTCATCAGTAAATCTCGACGAAAAACGCCTAACAATTGGGTCTTGAGCTCGACTGGATTGGTTAGCGGTCCAATCAAGTTGAAAATCGTTGGCACAGCTAAGTCCCTCCTAATTGACATCACTTGTTTCATCGCTGGATGAACATGTGGTGCATAGAGAAAAGCAATTTTATTTTTTACCAGTGCATCGTTCGTTTGTTCAGGTGTCCTGCTTAATTCAACCCCAAGTGCTTCTAAAACATCGGCACTTCCTGATTTACTCGTAATGCTCCGATTACCGTGCTTTGCAACGGTCAACCCTGCACCAGCTAAGACAAAGGCACTCGTTGTGCTAATATTAAAGCTTTGCGAATGATCCCCACCTGTGCCACAATTATCAATCACGTCAGACGTTGGTGTCGGGATTGTGACTGCTTTCTCACGGATCACTTGGGCAAGACCAGTCATTTCACTAGCAGATTCTCCTTTGGCACGTAGCGCTGTTAAAAATCCACCGACTGCTGCTTGTGGCGTTTCTGCGTTAAAAATCAATTGCGCTGCTTGTTTCATCTCAGCTATTGTTAAATTTTCTCCCGACAATACCATTTCAAGATATCGCTTCACATGTAAAACCCCCTCTTAATTCATTTTATTTGCGGCTTCGACCAGAGATTTGGCTTTGTTTAAAGTTTCTTCATATTCACGTTTAGGATCGGATTCTGCAACGATACCAGCGCCTGCTTGAACGTAGGCCATCTGGTCTTTTATGATCATCGTCCGAATTGCAATTGCTAAGTCGAGATCCCCGTTAATATTGATATAACCAACCGCTCCTGCATAAACACCTCGCCGCACTTGTTCCAATTCATTAATAATTTGCATTGCTCTTTGCTTTGGCGCACCAGAAACTGTTCCAGCTGGTAGCAATGCAGCAAGTGCATCAATCGAAGATAATTCCGGGCTGAGCTCGCCCGTTAATTCTGAAATAATATGCATCACATGCTGATAGCGTTCAATTAACATTTGCTTTGTCATGGTAATTGTCCCAATCTGACAAACCTTCTCTAAATCTGATCGACTGAGATCGATTAACATTTTATGCTCCGCTAATTCTTTTGGATCGGCCAACAATTCTTCCGCTAACCGTTGATCCGCCTCTATCGTGTCACCCCGCGGTCTTGTTCCTGCAATCGGGTTTGTAATAATCTGTCTCCCTTTAACTTTAAGCAAACTCTCTGGCGAGGTGCCGATGATTTGATAGTCTGAAAAATCAATGTAATACATGTATGGTGATGGGTTCATCACTCGTAAACGCCGGTACAATTGGAATGGATCGTCATTAAATGCTGATTTCATCCGTTGTGACAGAACAACTTGTAATGCTTCACCTCGGTCAATATAGCGCTGTGCTTCCTCAACTAATCGAATAAAAGTTGGTTGATCAATTGATGGTTTAAAATCAAGTGTCAATTCTTGATCTGTCAGTTCGACTTGGGATTGGTTAAGTTGCTCTTTAATCTGTTCAATCATATCGACTAGTTCTAGCTCACTACGCGCACCTGACAAATCAAGCGCAATGATCGTGAGCGTTTGTTTTTGATGATCAAAAATGAGTAAATCTTGATAGATCATGAAATGTAAATCAGGCATCTCAATTTCGTCATCAAGTAATGACCCAATCGATTGGTAATTCCGAACTAAATCGTAGCCAATATAGCCGATCGCTCCGCCATAAAGCGGGAATGGTAGCCCCAGATCAATTTGAGGTACTTGTTGTTTGACAATCTCTAACGGATTACCTTCAATTTCTTCGATCTTTGCACCATTTTTTAAAATCACCTGCTGATCAGTGCCGATAATTTCTCTAAATGGATTGGTGCCGATAAAGGAGTAGCGCCCTTTATCTTGGTGATGACTCGAGCTTTCGAGCATGAACTTTTTTTCTCCTTGGAGTCGATTATAAATCGAAATTGGTGTTAGCGTGTCAGCTTGAATCACTTGCTTTTGATAACGAATTGTCAATTGTCTCACTCCTTTTGTTAAAATAAAAAAGCCCCTAAATCATTTGCTTGAATGATTTAGGGGACGATTGTATTTGTTCAATCGCGGTGCCACACCTATTTAGAGAGGTTAGTCTCTACACTTTGATCCGGTGACGGGGATTAGCCGTCCTTTCCTACTCCAGGATGTTTCGGAAAAGCTCTAGTAAGTCCATTCGGTTGTGTTGTTATACTGAGTTTTCAGCAGTGCTCAGCTCTCTTTAATAACAGTTAGACAACTTACTTCTCTTACATCATTGATTTTAATATTAAATTTTGAGATCAAAAAAAGGCTCTCTCGTTCCGAAAAGGACGAGAGAACCCGTGGTACCACCTTAATTAGCATTTTAATGCTCACTAGACGATCAATCGCAGTTAAAGATTAATCGTTGTTTCTAGGTAACGGTGAAACAACCTCCGTCAAAGCTTACTGGGCCAAGTGGCCGTTTAGTTTGACTGCTCAAAAGCCCATTCACTTAAATTCCTTCACTAGTTTCCACCAACCACTAGCTCTCTTTTAGAAAAAATCTAAGCTACTCCTCTTTGTCAACGCAGAAATATTTGATTTGATTTCTATCATAGTATGCTTAAATTCAGATGTCAAGACAATTTATCGAATTTTCTAAAAATAAAGTGAAATCAATCAGTGCGGTCTTCACCGATTGATTAGTACCACAAGGGTATGACCTAAAGGCCCTTAAACCAATCGGGTCGCTACTGCCAGTTAGTCACCCACTTTCAAATCTTCGTTTCCTTTGATTTTTTTGATCTAGGGGACTTACTGACAGTTGCACTGCGGTAATTATTTTTCAGTAATTTCTTCTTCAATCTTTTGTCCTAGATGGCGTCCAGGTTGGTCGGGATAACAAATTAGCTGATCACCAATTGCTAATTCAAGCACCGACTTTGCCTGTTGATCCGCACCAAGCAAATGGACACTGTCTGCCTCTTGAACGGTAACAGAGATTTCCTGAGCTGTTTTCTCTGTTTGACAAACAATTCGAATAAATGGTCTTTTTTCGATTTTCACCCGCCCAATTGGAACAAGTCGTGCCTCTCCATCTCGCCAAACTGGCACCTTCATACCTGGCTCCATTTCAGCTAAATAGCCTGTTTTTGCTTCATCTAACAACAGATAATGATGATAAGCACCAGCATTGATCCGAAACGGTCGTGGCGGATACGTATCTGTTGAGCGGTTTTCAGACAAAGCAACCAAATAGCCATGACCCGTATTACCGATTAACACACCTTCAAGTGGATCAAGTTGATCAATTAAATCAAGACAAACTCGTCTGCCTGCTCCGATTGCTTCGATTTTAGTGACTTTTGCGGTTTCAAAATTTGTCATCTTAGTTCCCCTTTCAAACTACCAAATGTTATTTCTTTTTTAATCTGCCATTATCATATACAATAGGATTAGTCTTGACAAACAATACAAAGGAGGGTGAGTTTTTTTGCGAAAGGGTTTAATCGTTTTAATTATATTATTAGTCGTTGTCTTCGGCATCATCGGACTCCGGCAAGATGATCAAAAAAGTGACGTTCAAGTTGAGACAAATGTTGTGTCTCAAGAGACTGATATATAAAAAGAGAGCAAATGCTAGCATTCGCTCTCTTTTCTATTTCGGTATTATTCTAATATGGTAACGGTCACTTCGCGTACGCCCCAACTATATGCTTCGTCTTTCGTCGGTACGTGAATATCAATTTTATTCCCTTTAATCGCGCCACCAATATCACCTGCGACTGCTTCACCATATCCTTCAACATGGACACGTGTACCTAATGGAATCACTGATGGATCGACGGCAACCACCTTCATATTGCGGTCTTTATTTAAATCTAAGCCTGTGTAAGTGATACCTGAGCAACCATCACATTCTGCTGTATATGCTGTTGCCGTCATCGTTAATGTTTTACTTTCTGATGAGACTTTTTTAGCTGGTTCTTCTTTAATCACTGCTTGGACTGTCTGTGCTGCTTTTTCTTGGTCAGCTTCGACGGCTTCTGCAGTAGGATAAATAACGAGTTCGTTGCCAGTAATAATCAGGTCTGATGTGAGTTGATTCCAATTCATTAAGTCTAAAACTGTGACCTCGTAACGATTTGCTAAAGCATATAGTGTATCACCACGTTCGATTAGGTGAATAATTTCTTCTTCCTCTATCTTCAGGACTTGTCCTGGAAAAATTCGTTCTGAATCAAGGTCGTTTAATTGATAGAGTTCTGTTACGGATGTGTTAAATTCGCGAGCAACTTTCCATAAGCTATCTCCTCGTTCGACTTGATATTCTTGTGCATGAAGTGGTTTTGATATGGCCACAAAAATTGCGGCGATAGTTAGAACCATCATAACCAATTTCTTCATTAGTTTTTTGCCTCCTTTATATTTAGCACTACTCATCTTAATACAAAATGGCTTGACATAGGTTACAAAGCGATTAAAGGTTGGTGATATTAAACGAATAACTCGTTACATTTGTCATTCTGGGGCAATAAACTTAAATTTTATACATCGAATCGTTATATTTGATACTTTTTTTCGTTTTTATGGTTGTCGCTGTCTGTATTTGAAGGAATTTACATGGTTGTTAGTAGGCATTTTGATGATTATTGTTTTTAAAAAAACTTCGGACAGTTTTTAGTCATTCAATTCAAAATATGTCCGATATCGAGCAATCGCTTTTATAGATAAAATGTAACACAATATAATTTGAAGCTCATTCAATGGTTTGACAAGGGTAAAAGTTTCAAGATCATTGTTTGTATTTTATACTCACGTGAATCACGATAAAAATAGAACCCGATGATAGAGTAATCATCAGGTTCTAATTGTCTGTTAATTATTTTTGTCGGTCGATTAGGGCATTAGCTTTGATCACTTCTTGGTACCAGTAGAAGCTCTTTTTCTTGATTCGGCGTAAGTCCTTTGGTCCGGTTTCGTCACGGTTAATATAAACAAAGCCATAGCGTTGATGGACCTTTGCCATCTTTATCATGAGCTCCTTCTACTTGGTATGTTGCAGAAGCAGATCCCCAGAGAAAATCTTTTGGAAATGGTTTTAGTTGCTTATGCTCCATCATCAAGCCCCTTTACACAATTACTTAATTGACAAACTAAAAATAATCATTTCAATTAAATGGTGATAATTATCGTAAAGGGCTTCTAATCTTTATCGCGGATTGATCTTTATATTTCGGTTAGATTACTTTTTATCAACTTTTCGTAAAATTCATTGACGTTAGTATTGAGTTATGTTTATAATATGAATATAAGAGTTAGTAAATTAATTTAATTAAGTCTAATGATAGGAGCAATCAATCATGAATAAAGAAAAATTAATCAAAAAGTTTAATGAGCTCTTCCACCCTACTGAACCCGTTCGAACGTTTTTTGCACCGGGGAGGATTAATTTAATTGGTGAGCACACGGATTATAATGGTGGCTATGTTTTTCCTGCTGCGATTTCATTCGGGACGTATGCCTTAGCATCGAAGCGAAATGATCGGACGATCCAATTTTATTCACTCAACTTTGAAGAACAAGGTATCATTACGGTTGAGTTAGATGATCTAAGTTATCGAAAAGATGATGACTGGGCGAACTATCCGAAAGGGATGATTGACCAGATGATCAAAAATGGTGCGAAGATTGAACAAGGTTTCAATGTATTATATTATGGAAATATCCCTAATGGTGCGGGATTATCGTCATCTGCTTCAATTGAATTGGTGACTGGTGTTTTACTTGAATCATTGTATCAGATTGAAATTGATCGTATTGAGCTGGTTAAGCTTGGTCAACGAGTTGAAAATGAGTATATTGGTGTCAATAGTGGAATCATGGATCAATTTGCAATTGGGATGGGTAAGCAAGATCATGCCATGTTGCTTGATTGTAATACGCTTGATTATCAGTATGCCCCTGTTCGGCTAAATGAGTATATAATTATGATTATGAATACGAATAAACGTCGCCAACTGGCCGATTCGAAGTATAATGAACGTAGAAGCGAATGCGAGAGTGCTTTAAAAGATCTGCAAACTGAGTTGGCGATTAATAGCCTCGGTGAACTATCAACCGATCAGTTCGACAATTTTTCCAAAATAATCCGAAATGAAACTGAGCGCAAACGAGCGAAGCATGCTGTTTATGAAAATCAGCGGACAAAAGATGCACTCGTTAAGTTAGAGGCTGGGGATTTACAAGGGTTTGGTCAGCTGTTAAATGAATCACATTTGTCACTTCAACAGGATTATGAGGTGACGGGTATTGAACTCGATACACTTGTTCAAGCAGCCTGGGATCAGGATGGTGTCTTAGGTGCGCGAATGACAGGTGCGGGTTTTGGTGGTTGTGCGATTGCGCTTGTTGATCAGAGTAAAGTTGATAACTTTAAAACAAATGTGGCGAAAATTTATCAGAAAAAAATTGGTTATCAACCGACTTTCTATCAAGCAACAATTGGTGACGGAGCGAAGGAATTAAAAGCTTAAGGAGGAAATGTTATTATGAAAATTTTAGTTTTAGGTGGTGCGGGTTATATCGGTTCACATGCTGTCTATCAATTAATTGAACAAAACCATCAGGTTGTTGTGATCGATAATTTATCGACAGGACACAAGGATGCGCTACATCCTGATGCAACATTCTATTTAGGTGATATTCGTGACCTCGACTTTTTACGCACTGTTTTTAAGAGTGAGCAAATCGATGCGGTGATTCATTTTGCTGCAAATTCTTTAGTCGGTGAATCGATGGAAAAGCCGCTAATGTATTTTGATAATAACGTTTATGGGACACAAGTTGTCCTGCAAGCGATGATTGAATTTGATGTCAAGTCAATTGTGTTTTCATCAACCGCGGCAACATATGGCGAACCAGAAATTGTTCCGATTACTGAGGAATTACCGACGCGTCCAACAAGTACGTATGGTGAAACGAAATTAACGATGGAAAAAATGATGCACTGGTGTCAAGAAGCACATGGCATTCAGTACGTTTCATTAAGATATTTCAATGTGGCTGGTGCACGTGAAGATGCTCGGATTGGTGAAGATCATGACCCTGAGACACATTTAATTCCGATCGTCTTACAAGTTGCACTTGGAAAGCGTGAATTCATAACTATTTTTGGTGACGATTATCCAACAGAAGATGGCACGTGTATTCGTGATTATATTCATGTTGAGGATTTAATTGATGCCCACATTCGTGCAGTTCAATATTTACAGGATGGTGGGGAAAGCCAGATCTTTAATTTAGGCAGTTCAACGGGCTTTTCTGTTAAAGAAATCATTGATGTTGCTCGACAAGTGACAGGCCATCCGATTCCAGAAAAAATTGGCCAGCGACGTGCGGGGGATCCAAGCACATTGATTGCTTCGTCTGAAAAAGCGGCTCGAATCTTGAATTGGGAACCGAAACGGACAGAAATTAACCGTATTATTACTGATGCTTGGCGTTGGCATCAAAACAATCCAAAGGGCTATCAGGAGGGAAATTGAATGGTCAATTTAGCGATTGAACAATTGATTAGCAAAGTGATCGATTCAGGGTTGATTAAAGAACGCGATCGCATTTATTGTCGTAATCAAATCCTTGGTTTATTGAAGCTGGACAGTTTTTCAGAAGTCGTCGAAACAGATACAAACTTAACGATTCCACAATTGTTGGGACAATTAATTGATGATGCAGTCGAACGACAGGTGATCACAGGTGCACTTGATGAACGTGAACAACTTGATGCGCACATCATGAATGTATTTTTGCCAAGTCCTTCACAACTAAATGATCAATTTGACCAGCTTTATCTAGAAAATCCAATTAAAGCGACTGATTTTTTCTATCAGTTGAGTCAAACGAGCAATTACATTCAGACCGAGCGGATTGCAAAGAACATTCAGTTTCAAACAGATACGGACTATGGTAAAATTGACATTACGATCAATTTATCGAAGCCAGAAAAAGATCCTTTACAAATTAAGCGTGAACGTGAAATGAAGCAAACGAGTGGTTATCCAAATTGTGTGCTTTGTAAGGAAAATGAAGGTTACGTTGGCCGTGTTGGTCATCCTGCCCGATCAAACCACCGAATGATTGATTTAGATCTGCTTGGTGAAGGCTGGCTATTCCAATACTCACCGTACCTTTATTATAATGAACATAGCATCGTGCTCAGTAAAAAACATGAGCCAATGGTGATCAATAAAGACACCTTTAAACGTTTGTTTGCTTTTGTTGAACAATTGCCACATTATTTTATTGGTTCAAATGCAGATTTGCCGATTGTTGGTGGAAGTATTTTAAGCCATGATCACTATCAAGCTGGAAGATACACATTTGGTATGACTGATGCAGAAGATGCCTATACTTTTGATCTTGTTGATTTTCCAGAGATTGAAGCAAGTGTACTTAATTGGCCGATGTCGGTGATTCGTTTACGTGCTGAAACGTATGATCAATTGGTTGAAGCGGGCGATTTAATTTTGACAAAGTGGCGTCAGTATAGTGATCCAGCTGTTGATTTGATTGCTTTTACAGATGATACACCACACAATACAATTACACCTATTGCCCAATATCGAAATGGCCGCTATCAATTCGATTTAGTTTTACGAAATAATCGCACGAGTGAGCAGCATCCGGACGGTATTTTTCATCCACATCAAGATGTCCATCATATTAAAAAGGAAAATATTGGCTTAATTGAAGTGATGGGGTTAGCTGTTTTGCCGCCACGTTTGAAGGATGAATTGCAAGAGTTAAAAGCCTATCTTCTCGGGAATTCAGATCAGATTGAGTCGTACCATCAAGATTGGGCTGAACAGATTAAAATTGAAATTCAGTCGATAACCGTGGATAATGTTGATCAAGTCATCCAAGAACAGCTAGCTAACAAATTTGTTAGAGTCTTAAAGGATTCTGGAATCTTTAAATCGAATAATAGAGGATGGGAAGCATTCAAACGCTTTACTTCCTCACTAAACAATTAACGGAATGGGAGGTTTTTTTTATGCACTCAAAGACAACACCTTTGTCTATTGAAGGTCAGTCATGGAACGAGTACACGCTGAAAAATGATAATGGGATGTCTGTCTCATTTCTAGATTTCGGTGGCATTATCACGTCGATCGTCACACCTGACAAAGATGGTAACTTTGAAAACGTCGTACTTGGTTTTGATGATTATAAAGATTACTTGAATAATAGCAATTATTTTGGTGCCTTAATTGGTCGGGTATCTGGTCGAATTGCCAACTCAACGTTTTCATTAAACGGAAAAGAGTATAAGCTTCCTGAAAATGAAGGAAAGCATCATTTACATGGCGGACCAGTCGGGCTACATTCAACTATCTGGCAAGTAGAGCTGGTTGAAACAGCGACAAGTACTGGGGCTGTTTTATACCATACGAGTTTAGATGGTG